>NZ_CP159834.1:1200000-1500000 GCF_047730165.1 Patiriisocius sp. Uisw_047 | reverse complement strand
GGTTTTTTCTATATTTTTTGTAATTGCATTTGTGATTACTATGATAATTAGCTACAGAAAAGATTTAAAACTTCATAAAAAATATTACAAACGCAGTTACCGCATCTTAATAGGCTTTCTTGTCTTTGTTGGTTTGCTAGTAGCAATTAAATATGCTTTAAAACAATAAGGCAATCCACATCAAATATGGTGATTTTTCCTTTTCTGCAAATAGTATATCCAGTATTAAGCATTGTGTTATATTCACCCACATTATAAATTCTCTTTAGCTTCTCCTATAAATGTTTAAGCAAAAAACAATTGATTGTGGCGTAAAAGCTATTACTGGATGCATCACGCGTTCAAGCTATAGCTAGACAGAGGCTATTAACACGATCCACTCCCCTATTACACCACCCCTATTTTTTTAAAAATTATACTTATTTTAATTAAATATAATTTCTATTCGTGGTTGTCCAATTAGGACCCCACTACTTTGATAATACAAGCCATCTGTATTGCAAAAAAAGCCCACAACATCTTAAGACATTATGGGCTTTTAGCTTCCTAAAATTTAATCATACTACTTTAGGTTGCCGTAGTTTTTAGCATAATCAAGCATTTGAGACTCAAAACTCTTTGGCTGTTCAACATTGAAACCTGTAATATTTCTATCAGCATCCATCTTAGGAACAAGCATAGGATTTACAAAACCACTATAAGGTGGAGATTTAAATTTGCTATTGCGATCTAATACCTCTTTATGTAATTTCTGGTCTACTTTTACTCCATAGTCTTCCACAAGGTTTTTACCAGCCTCATAATCTCCTTCAGAAGTAATACGTTGTGTTTCCTTTAATAACTCACCAAAGATTGCTCTTAGCTTGACGTAATCCTTAATGTCGTAATAAGTCTTTCCATCACGTGTTACTTTTTCAATCACACCCTCTTCTAGACCACGTTCATATGACCAAGCACTTACCCATTGGCGGTTTACCATATGTGCCTCTTCTACATCATCACCTAATTCTAAACGTACTAATTGCCCTATCATACCATTACGTATATAACCATCGTAAGCGGCAGTTCCAGTTTTCTTCCAGTCTTCTACAAGACCTAATTCCTGAAGTTTTGGATCCATTAGGTAATACAGACCAAACAAATCTGCACGTCCCTCCTCAATAGTAGACTTATAACGCTTCAAAGTTTCTTTAGGAGTACCTACACCTTCGTTAATCTGCCCACTAGCGTGACCAACAACCTCGTGCAAGGCGGTGTGCAACTTATCTGCTAACCCTCCATATTCTTTTTCTAATACAATCTCTTCTTCATCGTGCGCAAACTCTGCAAGACGACCACTACCCCCTGCATTACTATATGCATTTATGATATTACCTAAAGAAACAGACTTACTTCCGTGTGTTTGTCTAATCCAATTGTTATTAGGTAAGTTAACACCAATAGGGGTACTAGGAGAAGCATCTCCTGCCTCACCAGCCACAATTACTGTTTTATAACTAACTCCTTTAACTTCTTTCTTTTTATGTTCTGCCATCAATGGAGAATTATCCTCAAACCACTGTGCGTCTTTGCTTAATGCAGCCATCTTCTTAGACATATCAAAATCCTTGATTTGCACAACAGTCTCATAAGACCCCTTGTATCCTTTTGGGTCGTTATACACCTCGATAAAACCGTTAATCCAGTCAATGTTTCCCTCTGTACTGGTCGCCCAAGAAATACAATAGTCATCCCAAGTATCTAAACTTCCAGATTTATAATAGTCAATTAAAAGACCTAATGTTACTCCTTGCTTTTCGTTTTCAGCAACACCTTGTGCTTTCTCTAGCCACATAATTATCTTGTCTATAGCTTCACCATAAAGACCTCCACTTTTATAAACTTCTTCAACAAGTTTCCCGTCTATTTTTACCAATCGAGTATTAAGACCAATCTCGATAGGCTCTTTTGAGTCTACTTTAATGGCATCGTAGTATTTTTCCACATCTGCCGTTGTTACGTCTGGCCCATAAAAGTTAATAGCACTCTCTTTTACGATATCTGCATCCTTGCTTAAGTTAACTTTTTTAGCATCTTTATCATTAAAGATCACATCAAGCGCTTCTCCTTCCAGCGTTGTAACGGTTTCTTTCAAAAGCATCGTTAAATACTCTTTGCTAAAACCTGGCTTCAACTTCGCATTGCTATAATGGTGATGGATTCCGTTTGAAAACCAAACACGTTTTAAATATGTCTCAAAGTTACTCCAGTCATCACCGCTCTTATCTCCAGCATAGGTAGTATATACATTTTCTAATGCGTGACGTATTGCTAAGTTATGACGATAATTCTGTGCCCACATAATATCACGCCCTTCCATTCCTGCCTGCGTTAGGTAATACACTAATTTTTGCTCTTTTAAAGTTAAATCTTCAAATCCAGGAATCTGATATCGCAATACTTTAATATCTGCAAACTGAGCCACCTGATAGTCAAACTCATCTACCACTAAAGCTGTATCTGCATCTTCCGCCATCGTTTTATTCTTATCTTCATCACAAGATGTAAAGAGGAATCCTGTGAACGCCAAAGCCGCTAAAAATTTGTATTTCATGATTATTGTTGTTTTTGTTTGAAACAAATGTACAAAAATAGTCGCGGTAATAATCGCCAGCCTTTACAACGACTAATCTTATTAATTTCTTCGCAAATATTTATGTATTGAGCACCTATTCTGTTGCATGATAAAATTTGTATCTTTAGACCAACAAACTAATTCATCCCAAAATATGAAATTATTAAAATACCTATTCTTCCTCATCCTTATAGTTGTGATAGGCGGCGCCACCTACTTTGGGACACAAGATGGAAGTTACGCTGTTGCCGAGTCTAAACTAATGAATGCGCCAGCTTCCTTAATATTCACGAACGTAAATGATTTTAAAAACTGGCAAACTTGGGGGCCTTGGATGGCCAAAGATCCAGACATTAAGATCACGTATGCTGAAAAAACTTCTGGCGAAGGAGGATCATATTCTTGGACTAGTGATGATATGGAAGTGGGCGACGGTAGTATGACCACCATAAAAGTAGTACCCAACAAAAAAATAGAACAGACCATAACATTCAACACCCCAATAGGTGAATCTAAAAGCGACGTAAGCTGGAATTTTGAATCTACAGAAAATCCTGCAAAAACGAAGGTAACCGGGAAGATGAAAGGCGAGCAATCCTTATTAGAAAAAGTATTTATGGCATTTTCCGATGATGATCTAGAAGCAGGAATTAGCGCGATGTTTCAAAAAGGGTTAGCGAGTTTAGATACTGTAGTGGCAAAAGAAATGCAAGTCTACAGCATCAATACAGATGGAATCTCAGAATACGGTGGTGGCTACTATATGTACAATACTACAGCTGCGAAAATAGAAGAAGTGGGATTAAAGATGGGACCATTGATGGGGCAAGTAATGAGCTTTATGCAACAACAAAATATACAGATGGCAGGAGCCCCCTTTACTATATACAACATAGTGAATACAACAGAAAATAGTGTAATATTTTCCGCGGCAATCCCTGTAAAAGAAAAAATAAATACGCCAGCGGGCAGCCCTGTATTAAACTCATATATGGCACCAGTAACGGCAGTAAAGCTGACACTAAAAGGAGACTATAAAAATTTACCTGAAACCTATATGCAAGGACAACAGTACCTAATAGAAAATGGATACAAGCCACACCTAAGCGCAAAAATGTTTGAGGTGTATCTAACAAATCTAGAAGAAGTACCTAACCCAGCTGCATGGATTACAGAAGTGTACATCCCTATCATTAAACCAGTTGCTCCTGCAATCTTTTAAATGAAATCACTACTTCTTGTTTTTCTTGGAGGAGGAATAGGTAGCGCTTTACGGTATCTCGTTTCGCGTACTTTAAACAGCGCACCACCAGGATTTCCTTATGGCACTTTTATTGTAAATATAATAGGGAGTCTTATTATAGGGATTATTCTCGGGTTTGCGCTTAAGCACCATTCACCTTCAAGTAACACAGCGCTTTTTATTGCCACAGGAATCTGTGGAGGTTTTACTACATTTTCTGCTTTTTCTTATGAAAACGTGATGTTCCTTAAGGCTGGAGATTACCAGACATTTATCATATATACATTGGGCAGCATTTTGCTGGGACTTGCAGCTGTTTTTACAGGAATCTGGATTGCCAAAATATGCTAATGCTCGGCATAATCTTTTACGCCTGCTTCAATTCTTACATCTAAGTCATTTTCTTTTGGCGGAATAGGACATGAATAACCGCTGTTGTATGCGCAATACGGATTATACGCTTTATTAAAATCTAGAAGTATAATATCTCCCTCCGGAATATATGCATCTAAAAAACGGCCACCGCCATAACTACCATCTCCACTTGTCCAATCTGTAAAAGGTAAAAACAAATAGTCCTTCAATTCTGGATCGTCATAAGGAGTAGTGTTTTTATATAAATTCAACTTTAGGGTATGACCGTCAACACTAAAATGTGCCTCCCCATATTTTACATATTCTGGCTTCCTATCTGTTGTAGTTGGCATTAAGAAAGGTGTCTCATTGGGAGTTCTAACAAATCTTGCTTCTACTCGATACTTTAAATCAACAGGATAAAAATCTAGGTGTTCAAAATCTGCAAAATCTTTTTCTGTTAAGATGGTAGTTTCGGTAGTCGCAAATTTCTTGTTTTCTTTTGCACGATAGGCTTCTATTTCGATAATCAACTCGGCAGGAGTTTGAGCAAACAACATATTTCCGAAGCAAAAACATAGGACAAAAAGGAATCTCATAATATCATATTTTAGCGAAAGATACTTCATTAACCTTTCAGAAAAAAACAGAAAAGAAACCGTTAATCAGAGAAATATAGTAGTTTTGAGATGGATTTAAAACACATTTTGAACAAGAACATTACCATATCTAGGTATACAAACCGCATACAGACCAAGTATTTTGGGGCGTTCTGGGTATTGTGATCATCATATAAGATAATTCAATTACAAAGCGTCCCGTTTCATAACGGGACGCTCTATTTTCAAATGATACCCGAATGCTCGGGCAGTAAACATGAAAAAATTAGTAAACACATACACCAGTAACTTTAAAGGGCTATCAAAGGAGATCTGGCTGCTTTCATTTGTTACTTTTATTAACCGTGCAGGCGCTATGGTGTTACCTTTTTTATCCCTATACCTTGTAAATGATCAAGGGTATACCCTGCCAGAAGTTGGAATTATTATGACCTGTTATGGGGTAGGCTCCTTTTTAGGAACACTCTCTGGCGGAAGGCTCACAGACACCATAGGGTTTTATAAAGTGATTGTAGCAAGCCTATTTTTAGGCGGGATTGGTTTTATATTATTTCAGTTTATAAGTGGGTATTTAATGACTGCCATAGGAATGTTTCTTCTTATTTTTATTGCAGATTCTTACCGCCCTGCCGTTTTTGTCGCGATTGACGTTTATAGTAAGCCTGAAAACAAAACTAGAAGTATTGCATTATTAAGATTAGCCATAAATCTGGGATTCTCAATAGGCCCTTTACTAGGTGGACTTATCATTGCGCATATTAATTACAGCTCGTTGTTCTGGATTGACGGCTTGACATGTATGATAGCCGGGATTGGCTTATTTATTTTATTAAAACCGAAAGCTGTTTCTAAAGACACGGTCAAAGCACCAGATATTGTTGAGGGGCGCTCCCCTTATAGAAATCCATATTACCTATTACTATTTGTCATAATGGTGTTGAGCAGCATCACGTTTGTCCAATACTTTAGTGTAATGCCACTTTATTGGGAGGCAGATTATCTATTAACACCAGACTTAATAGGATGGCTCATGTTTACAAACGGTGCGATCATTGTTGTTTTTGAAATGCCGCTAGTAGCTTGGTTAGAAAAAATTAATATATCTAAAACGATGGCTGTTTTTTGGGGTGGCGCATTTCTAGGCGTAAGCTTCCTTGTGGTAAACCTTACCTCAGGAATCTGGATTCTTGTTGCAGGGATGGTACTCATGACTATAGGTGAGATGATCGCATCGCCTTTTGCAAGTGCGCTTGCCTTAGAAATGGCACCAAACGGTAGAAAAGGCAGCTATATGGCCTTGTTTTCTATGAGCTTTTCAATCTCACATATGGTTGGCCATAACGGCGGGATGAATCTAGCTAATACTTATGGCTTTGATACAACATGGTATATTATGTTCGCATTTATGATTTTCGTTTCTGGATTGACCCTATGGTTATACTATGTGCTAAAAAAATCAACTAAATTTGATACTCATTAAAAGTCTTCTCAGAACTAGATAAAACGTGCTACAATGCAGGTCTTCTTATTATGGATGGCGTTTTTAACACTGAACTTACAGCACCTTTTGATATTTTTCAACACACCATCTTTAGAGATAGCATAAAGGCAATGAATGTATTTACCTTAGCAAACACCGAAAACGCGGCACATACTTTTGAAGGAATGCGAATTCTACCAGACTATGATTATGTTACCGACAACTTACCAACGATTGACATATTAGTTGTGCCAAGTGCAGAGCATCATCTAGACTCAGATCTTGAAGACACTGTGATGCTAGACTTCATCCCTAAGGTTGATAAAGAAGCGCTATTTATTACTTCTGCTGGAGGAGCTAAAAGTTTTGAAGCTGCGCTATATCTTACCGAGTGTTTATACGGCAAGAAAATAGCCCAATCCTTGGCGGACGGCCTTGTTATAGACTGGAACCTTGAAGAAGTCCCACATAGTATTATTGAGTAATAACTTATTCTCGCAAGTCTTTGCGAGACTCCTTAACGCGAATTTTTTTCATACGCTTAGAGACTAGCACCGCGTCTAAAAAAGAAAGTAATAATGCAGATTCTAGAGACAAGACAAATAAACAAATCGAATTCCAGTATCACTAGGGGAGGCAAGTCCCGTATTTCATAGTACCAAGGTAATATCAGTAATAATTAAGAATTGTGATTATAGTTTTCAAGAGGTATCTGTTTGATAATTTAGAGATACACCACAGGTATGTTGTACTTTAACTTTTTATAGGTCTTTTTATGACATTATTGGCAACTACATCAGAGAGTACAATTTGCGTTTTTGTTTCTCCGTAGGATATTAATTGATCAATAAATTTTTCGAGATGTTTTTGATCTACCAACACCACTTCCATTACTATATTTTCATTTCCCGTAATCCTGTAACAATTTAAAACCTCATCATAAGTTTTTACTATTTCTAAAAAAGGCTTGAGCCTCCCCATAAAAGCGCGCAAGGTTATAATTGCCTTAAACTGAAACCCTAGTTTTAACGGCGATAATTCTGCTTTGTACCCACTAATAAAACCCGCGTCTTCCATTTTTCGTATGCGCTCAGCTACAGCAGGAGATGTAATCCCCACTTGTCTCCCTATATAGGTATTAGTGCTCCTGGCATTCTCTTGTAAATGCTTTAATATTCTCCAATTAATGACGTCTATATTCATTTTAAAGTATTTTTAAAATAATCTTTAATATCTAAAGCTAAAATACAACTTTACTATACTATTTAAAAATATTCTTCTGTGATTCTCACTAAATTTGGGATATATCTACAAAAGGATTGCCCTAAAAATTTGAATACCAATATTCCATATAATTTTTCTTCTCCGCTGTATAATAAAGCCTTAGATATTTTTGCGATTTCTCGCAATATATCAAACTACATGATGGATGACCTAAACGCCTTATGCATTCACGGAAAAGAAGATTCAAATATCTACTTCACTGGAGACATTGTACAACAATCTGTTTCTTTAGCTCCTGGTATACTAAAAGCAGAACACCAAGTTTTCTCTGAAGACAAACATCGTTACGCAGCTTCTGTGCGTAATCTCACAAATTTATTAGACAAAAACTGCGATCGTTTAGAACGCTGTAATTCTAATGGTAAAGAGTTTATCAAGGTCCTAAGAATAGAACTCAAAAAATTTAAGAAACTACAACGCAATTGGTTGTTGACTTTGTAAAAGACATAGACCAAAAAAAAAGCTACTTGAAAATCAAGTAGCTTTTTTTTTGGTCTATGTCTTTTACATATTTCGTCTATACTGTCCTCCCACTTCAAAAAGTTTTGCTGTGATTTGCCCTAAAGAACACACCTTAGTAGCTTCCATTAATTGCTCAAACATATTTTCATTACTGATCGCTGCTTGCTGTACTTTTTTTATGCTCTCATTTGCCTTATCGCCAAAAGCCTTATGCAGATTATCAAGCGTTTCTATTTGAAACATCTTCTCTTTTTCCGTAGCTCGTATAACCTCTGCCGGCTGTACCGTAGGAGACCCTTTGCTACTCAAGAAGGTATTCACACCTATTATAGGAAATTCTCCCGTATGTTTCAGCGTCTCATAATAAAGACTTTCTTCTTGAATCTTGCTGCGCTGGTACATAGTCTCCATCGCACCGAGAACACCCCCTCTTTCTGTAATTCTGTCAAATTCTAACAACACAGCCTCTTCTACAAGGTCTGTTAATTCTTCAATGATAAATGATCCTTGAATTGGGTTTTCGTTTTTAGCTAACCCTAACTCCTTATTAATAATCAACTGGATTGCCATTGCGCGACGCACACTTTCTTCCGTAGGCGTAGTAATCGCCTCGTCATACGCATTTGTGTGTAATGAATTACAATTATCATAGATGGCATACAGCGCTTGAAGCGAGGTACGTATATCATTAAAGTCAATCTCCTGTGCATGCAAAGATCTTCCCGAGGTCTGGATGTGATACTTCAACATCTGTGCTCTAGAATTTGCTTTATACTTATGCTTCATCGCCTTCGACCAAATTTTACGTGCCACACGGCCTATCACAGAATATTCTGGATCAATACCATTACTAAAGAAGAACGATAAATTAGGTCCAAACTTATTAATGTCCATTCCACGGCTTAAGTAATACTCGACATAGGTGAAACCATTAGAAAGCGTAAATGCTAATTGTGTAATTGGGTTTGCTCCAGCTTCTGCGATATGGTATCCACTTATTGAAACAGAGTAGAAATTACGCACTTGTTTTTCAATAAAATATTGCTGAACATCACCCATTAGGCGAAGTGCAAATTCAGTAGAAAAAATACAGGTGTTCTGTGCTTGATCTTCCTTTAAAATATCTGCCTGAACGGTTCCACGCACTTGCATTAAGGTATCTGCCTTAATCTTAAAGTAGACCTCCTTTGACAAAACCAAATCTCCCGTCACGCCCAAAAGCATCAACCCAAGACCGTCATTCCCTTCTGGCAACTCACCTTGATAGGTAGGTCTATCAACACCCCGCTCTTTATAAATAGCCGTGATTTTGGTTTCGATTTCATTTTCGATTTCATTTTCACGAATATATTTCTCACAATTTTGATCAATGGCGGCATTCATGAAAAAGCCTAATAACATAGGCGCTGGCCCATTTATAGTCATAGACACAGAGGTCATAGGATGACTGAGATCAAAGCCACTGTATAATTTTTTTGCATCATCAAGACAGCAAATTGAAACCCCAGCATTCCCTATCTTTCCATAGATGTCTGGGCGATGATTAGGATCGTTTCCGTAGAGTGTTACACTATCAAAAGCCGTTGATAAACGCTTTGCTGGCAATCCCATACTCACATAGTGAAAACGCCTGTTTGTGCGTTCTGGCCCGCCTTCTCCTGCAAACATTCTTGTAGGATCTTCCCCTGTTCTTTTAAATGGATACAATCCTGAAGTATAAGGGAATTCCCCAGGAACATTTTCTTGCAAAGTCCATCGTAATATATCTCCCCATGCTTGGTATTTAGGCAAGGCAACTTTAGGAATCTTGCTGTGTGATAAACTCTCTGTGTAAGTGTCAATATTGATTTCCTTGTCACGTACTTTAAAGGTGTAAACAGGATTCTTATACTTATTTACTTTTTCATCCCAACCAGCTATTACTTCCCAATTATAAGGGTCAAGGTTTAATTTTACGCGATCAAACTCGGCATTAAGTAACTTAACAAGGTCCTTATTTTCTTCTGAAATTTTAAAAGCATCATCATTAAGTCCAGATTTATCAAGCTCAGGAACTGTACCTGTAACAGACTCTATTGTTTTAAAGATTCCGTAGAGTTTTTGAGCCACCTCAGATTGCTCGCTTGCAGTTTTATCGTAAGCCCTGTTCGTTTCTGAAATTTCAGAAAGATACCTTGTTCTTGCCGGTGGAATTACGAAAATCTTTTCGCTCATCTCATCCGTAATCTCGAAAGTAGATTTTAAATCGGTTTCTGTTTTTGACTCAAGCTCAGCCATAATTGCGCTGTAGAGCTTGTTCATTCCCGGATCGTTAAACTGTGAAGCTATTGTTCCGTAAACAGGTAAGTCATCTTGATGTGTTTCCCATAATTGATGGTTACGCATATATTGTTTTTTAACATCGCGCAGGGCATCGAGAGAACCACGCTTGTCAAACTTGTTGATAGCTACTAAATCTGCAAAATCAAGCATATCAATTTTTTCTAACTGAGTTGCCGCACCAAATTCTGGAGTCATTACGTATAAGGACACGTCACTATGTTCAATAATTTCCGTATCACTCTGCCCTATTCCAGAAGTTTCTAATATAATAAGGTCATACTCTGCTGCTTTAATTACATCAATCGCTTGTGCAACATATTTTGAAAGCGCAAGATTTGATTGGCGCGTTGCGAGTGATCGCATATACACGCGAGGAGAATTAATCGCATTCATCCTTATTCTATCTCCTAATAAAGCGCCACCCGTTTTTCGTTTTGAAGGATCTACGGAAATAAGCCCAATGGTTTTCTCAGGGAAATCTATTAAAAAACGTCTTACTAGTTCATCAACCAAAGATGATTTTCCTGAACCACCAGTCCCTGTGATTCCAAGAACAGGAGTTTTTAATGTTTCATTCTTTTTTGCTATGGCTTTTAATGTTTCCGAAGCAATCTCAGGAAAATTTTCTGCCGCGGAAATAATACGAGCAATCGCACCTGGCTTTTTATTTACCAATTCCTTAAGCTCCCCATTTAGTGAATCTCCAATAGGGTAATCTGAAGTTTTTACTAAATCATTAATCATCCCTTGCAGCCCTAGCGCTCTTCCGTCGTCCGGAGAATAGATTCTTGTAATTCCATAATCCATTAATTCTTTTATTTCTGAAGGTAGAATTACACCACCACCACCACCAAAAATCTTGATATGCTCGGCGCCTCTTTCCTTCAATAAATCATACATGTATTTAAAGTACTCATTGTGTCCTCCTTGATAGGATGTCATTGCTATCGCATTGGCATCTTCTTGTATCGCAGTATTCACAACCTCCTCAACACTACGGTCGTGCCCTAAATGAATTACCTCGACACCTGTAGATTGTATGATACGGCGCATTATATTGATAGCTGCATCGTGCCCATCAAATAAGGACGCTGCGGTTACAATTCTTACTTTATTCTTAGGTATGTATGGAGTTGCTTGTTGCATAAAACTGCTTTTTTTTAGTAAAACAAAATTAAACATTTTACGAATGATAGTCGTTAATAAAAGCCCAATCCTCAAAATGTTGATTTCTTGTTAAAAACTTGCAAGCAAGCCACCTTTGTTTGTATATTGCGTTATTATTAAACTTAATTTTTAAATTAGATATTATGAAAAAAATTTACTTATTAGCAGTATTTGCTCTTGGACTAGGCCTATCTGCAAACGCACAATTTGAAGATGATTTAGAAGTGTACTCAACGGGACCTTTATTTACTCCAAGATGGACTACTTGGTCTGGGGAGAATACTGGTAACGAAAACGTAATCATTTCTGAAGATCAAGCTTTTGATGGTACTAAATCTGTATTTATTGACAATGTTGGTGGTGGACAAGATGCAATTTTAGACATTGGAGGATTAAAAACTGCAGGTGTTTGGTCATTAGCTTGGAAAATGTATATTCCTGCTGGATCAACAGGTTACTTTAACATTCAAGGTAATGTAACTCCTAATGCAAATGATAATCAAGAATTTTACACAGGAAACATTACTTTAGTTGCTGGAACTATGTCTGATGACGGTGGTAGTACTGATTTAGTTTACCCAGAAGATCAATGGTTTGACTTCTCTATAGAATTAGATGTTGACGCTAGTACTTACGAGCTTAAATTGAATAGCTCAACTGGTGGTGTTCAAACTAAAGGTGCAAGTGCAACTGGTTTTGGTGGTGCAGATTTTTATGCAGACAATTCAACTAACAACTATTATGTAGATGCTGTACGTTTTGCAGAAGGTGTTTTAGGCGCTGATGATTTTTCTGGAGACGTTTTTAGCGTATTCCCTAACCCAGTAGTAAATACTTTAAACATAAAGTCTGCTATTGCTGTTGATAACGTAACTATCTATGACGTATTAGGAAAGCAAGTATTATCTGTTAATCCAGATGCTATTTCTCCTTCTGTAGATATGAGTGCACTTTCTTCTGGAGCTTACTTAGTAAATGTTACTATTGGTAACGCTTCTAAGACTATCAAAGTTCTTAAGTAATAGGATACCCTATAAAAATTTAAAGACCTCCCTTTTTGGGAGGTCTTTTTTTATATTTACAATTCATCAAATAAAACATTATGAAAAAACTACTTCTTACCATATGCTGCTTCTCATTATTTTCTTGTGCAGAACTGCAACAGGTTGTTAATACGCTGCCTAATAGCGGCGGCTTAGATCAAACCACCATAGGAAACGGTCTTAGACAAGCACTAGATTTAGGGATAGATAAGCAAGTAACAAAACTCACTCAAAAGGATGGATTCTACAAAAACCAACTTGTCAAAATACTACTTCCAGAAGAGCTTCAAAAAGTAGATAATACGTTACGAAGTATTGGCCTAGGAAGTCTAGCAGATTCAGGAATCAAAGCATTAAATAGAGCGGCAGAAGATGCGGTAAAAGGTGCCACTCCTATATTTATTGGAGCAGTAAAAGAAATAACTTTTAATGATGCGAAAAATATTTTATTAGGCCCAGACAACGCAGCAACCAGTTATTTAGAGTCTAAAACGAACACAGCACTATACAACCAGTTTAATCCAGTTATCAAAAATTCTTTTGCTAAAGTAGGTGCAGACCAAATATGGGAAAACATTATCACCAAGTACAATGCAGTCCCATTCACTACAAATGTGAATCCAGACTTGACAGACTACGTAACAGAGCAAGCTTTAATTGGAGTTTATAAAATGATAAGCGTAGAAGAAAAACAAATAAGAACTAAGATCTCTTCAAGAAGCACCACCTTACTAAAACAGGTTTTTGCTTTGCAAGATTAAATTTAGGCTTTAGTTAACAAGTATTAACGATTCCTTAATACTTGATGATGATGATGATGATGCAATTTATCTTTGCGAAATAATCAACCATTGGTATGACATTATTATTTAAAAAAAATCTAGAGAAGAAGTCCTCAAAGGTCAATACTCAGAACTTATTAGGAAATCATACAAAAAAGCCTTAAATGACGCGGTGCAAAGTGGTTTAGTAATGGAAAAAGCACAAGAGATTTTTAATGAAATTTTCCAATTACAAAGCACCTAATCTCTTCAAAGGCTTTTAAAATAACTAAAGGCCTTTAACAATCTAGATCCATACCAAGAAAAATATTCTCCATCTACTAAATGCACCGGTTTACCGAATGCATTTTTTATTTCTAGCGCGTCTTTATCCTTAAAAGGATAAGGCTCACTGCTTAGCAATACCACATCTGCAGTTTCTAGATCCGTAAGTTCTACAATGGGATATCGGCCTTCTTTAAAATGCAGTATGTTTTTAAACCCATTGACTCCTAACAAATAATCTATAAAAGTGTTTTTACCGACAGCCATATAAGGGTTCTTCCATATGAGATATGCAACTCTTTTTGCGGGTCTACCAGCAATATCTATGTTAAATTGAATTTGAGCCTTATCGATTTGACTCACTAAATTCTTCGCATTCACTTTTGCATCAAATATATCTCCTAGCAGCAATATCATCTCATTGTTACCTGCGATATCTTTAATATCACTGATCCAAACTGGAGCTATCTTTTCACAAGCGGCCACGATCTCTTTTGTGTTCTCCTCTTTATTGCAGATTATTAAATCTGGGTGTAGTGAAGCAATTTTATCAAGATGCACTGTTTTAGTTCCACCCACGATTACTTTTGACTCTCGCAAATTTGATGGATGCACGCAAAATTTAGTGACCCCCACTAGGCTATCAATCAATCCCAAATCTACCAAGAGCTCTGTTTGAGATGGCACTAAAGATATAACGCGTTTTGGCGTTTCAGAAAAAGTAAGGGTTCTATTTAATTGATCTTTAACGATCATGCAGAATTGCTAGCATTTGCAATTGTAATTCGCCTGCAGCAACTGCAGCGGCTTGTGCATAATCCGCTTCTTGAGATGCATAAATGATACCTCGCGAAGAATTGATTAACAAACCTACATTCTCGGTCATACCGTATTTGCAGACCTCTTGAAGATTCCCTCCCTGCGCTCCTACTCCTGGTACGAGCAAAAAACTCGAAGGAACAATCTTTCGTATGTCTGCCAAGTATTCCGCTTTTGTCGCACCCACGACATACATTAAATTATGGCTATTGGTCCATTGTTTTGAAGTCTCAAGAACCGTTTTGTAAATTTCTTTTCCTTCTGAAATTTTAACCTGAAAATCAAAAGCTCCTTTATTTGATGTGAGCGCTAAAAGAATCGTGTGCTTGTCTTCAAAAGCTAAAAAAGGTTCTACGGAGTCTTTACCCATATAAGGCGCAACGGTTACAGAATCGAAAGCAAGGTCTTCAAAAAATGCCTTGGCATACATTGTTGAAGTATTGCCAATGTCACCACGTTTTGCATCTGCAATGGTAAAAATTTCTGGAAAGTTTTTATTAAGGTACCTGATGGTCTTCTCTAAGGATTTCCACCCTTTTATACCATAAGCTTCATAAAAGGCCGTATTGGGCTTATAAGCCACAGCAAGATGATGCGTGGCATCTATAATTGCCTTATTAAAGGCAAAGATCGGGTCTTCATCTTCTAAAAGATGTTTTGGTATTTTAGCTACATCGACATCCAGTCCAATACAAAGAAAGGACTTCTTTTTTTCTATTTGTGCGACTAGGTCTTTTGTTGTCATAAGAGTAGTTTCCGAAGTAAGTATTATGCATCTATAAATTAAAAGGCGTCTCCAGATTCTTTAAGACGTTCTGTGTTATCCACCAATTGTAGTTCGTCAATTATTTTCTGGATATCTCCATCAATGATATTGCTCAAATCGTATAAGGTTAAATTAATACGGTGGTCCGTCACTCGACCTTGAGAATAATTATAGGTTCTAATTTTTGCACTACGGTCTCCACTCGTTACCTGTGAACCCCTTTTCAATGCATCTTCTGCTTGTTTTTTAGCAAGCTCTAAATCATATAAACGTGATCTAAGGACCTTAAATGCTTTCTCTTTATTCTTATGTTGTGATTTCTGATCTTGACATTGCGCCACAAGTCCTGAAGGAACGTGTGTTAAGCGCACGGCAGAATAGGTAGTATTTACAGATTGACCACCTGGTCCAGAAGAACAGAAAAAATCTATTCTAACATCTTTTGCTTCTATTTGCACATCAAACTCTTCTGCCTCAGGAAAAACCATTACAGTTGCGGCACTTGTGTGCACGCGACCCTGCGTTTCTGTTTGAGGTACACGTTGAACGCGATGCACTCCAGCTTCAAATTTTAAAGTACCATATACATCATCACCTTCCACTTCTATCTGGATTGCTTTATAACCACCACTGGTTCCTTCACTAAAATCTACTACACTTGTTTTCCACCCTTTACTTTCACAGTATTTTGTGTACATACGGTGTAAGTCTCCAGCGAAAATACTCGCTTCATCTCCTCCTGTTCCAGCCTTAATCTCCATAACTGCGTTCTTAGCATCTTCTGGATCTTTTGGGATGAGCATTACTTTTATCTCTTCCTCAAGCACTTCAATTTTAGATTTGGCTTCGTCCATTTGCATTTTTGCCATATCTACCATGTCTGCATCGCTACCGTCTGCCAGAATTTCGTCCGCCTCCTCGATTCGCTCTGTTGCTGTGAGATATTGCTCACGTTTTTTCATCAAGGCGTTAAGATCTTTATACTCTTTTGTGAGTTGAATATATTGTTTCTGGTCGCTTATAATATCTGGCTGGATGATTAGGTCGCTCACCTCATCAAATCTATTTTTTACTATCTGAAGTTTTTCTAACATATTAGAAGGTGTTCGGTTTTATTGAACGGGGTACAAATCTACAATAATTAAGTATGAAATTATCAGATTTTGAACAGGAGGAATATTGTTTCTACTCCGGAAATACCAACGCCTTGACTATTTCAGAAATTATAAAAAACACATTAAACATATTTTACAATAGAAGGTTTCTCAGATTCGTTAACTATCGTATAATACACTAAGAGCGCGTTTGAAACTATAAAAAGAATCTGTCCTGTATGCACTAGCACTTCGTCAAAACCAACTTCATAATATCCAGCTGCTCTTAATATTTCAGAAACAACAAGAGCAAACCAGCTCATCGTAAAAACCATAGACGCTCTGGAGTTTTTTATTTTATTGTAGACGAGTACCAAAAGACTTATAAATACCACTAACAAAGCATATAGTATCATTACACTAAAAACACCTTTCATTTCTTCGTCCACCAAAATCATCTCAATAAAGTGGTATAACAAAAAAGCGTTTAAAACTGTGAGTAATCCAGTCAGTATTAAAAATCTAGGAGAAAGTGGTTTTTTTTTAATTTTCGGACTTAAATATACAGCGAGAACGATAATGGAAATAGCGCTCAGGACAATTATCAATATGCGAAAATTAGCCTGCTCAAACCACAAGCCAAATAATCCTATGATGCCACATAGCAAGAGGTAATAAGATATCAAGCTACTGGAGCGTCCTTTATGGATAAGTAGAACATATGTAAGAAACGAGAAAGAAGTTATCCCACGGGTAATCCTATAGAAATCAAGTTGATCTGTTCTTTTAAAATAATATCCTAATAGAAACAGGCAAGCACCCACTAAAATTAAGGATGATACATAGTTTTTTTTAGAATCGAGAAGTCGCACTTTTTTTATTTAGACTTTCAAGATAGACAAAATAGTGAGAATTCCCCTACCTAATACTCGAAAGTCCCAAACTCACTTTTTATAGTAAGCTTCTTCTTTTCTGCCTTCTCTACTCGTCCTACTATTTGCGCAGCGACTCCATAAGATTCTGAAATTGCAATCACCTCTTGCGCGATTGCCTCTGGTAGATAAATTTCCATACGGTGTCCCATGTTAAAGACTTGATACATTTCTTTCCAGTCTGTACCGCTTTCACCTTGAATCAATTTAAATAGTGGCGGAAGGTCAAAAAGATTATCTTTTATAATATGCAAATTTTCAACAAAGTGAAGAATTTTAGTCTGAGCACCACCGCTACAATGCACCATTCCGTGAATGTCTTTATTGGAGAATTTATTTAAGATCTCTTTTATTATTGGTGCATAAGTTCTCGTAGGAGACAACACTAGCTTGCCTGCATCAAGAGGCGAACCCTTTACAGGATCTGTTAGATTCATAGATCCAGAATACACTAGATCTTCTGGCACCGCATGATCAAAGCTTTCTGGATATTTCTGTATCAATGACTTATTGAAAACATCGTGACGCGCAGAGGTCAATCCATTGCTTCCCATACCTCCGTTATATTCTTTCTCATAATTAGCTTGACCAAAAGAGGCCAACCCAACGATTACATCTCCAGGCTGTATCCTGCCATTATCGATAACATCGCTTCGTTTTATTCTTGCGGTCACGGTACTATCTACAATGATTGTGCGCACTAAATCTCCCACATCTGCCGTCTCTCCACCTGTTGAATGGATCTTTACACCATAAGAGGCTAAATCTGTAAGCAACTCTTCTGTACCATTAATGATTGCAGAAATTACTTCGCCAGTGATCACATTTTTATTTCGACCTATCGTAGAAGAAAGCGTAATATTATCTACTGCACCTACGCACAATAAGTCATCTACATTCATTATTAACGCATCTTGCGCAATTCCTTTCCACACAGATATATCTCCAGTTTCTTTCCAGTACATATAAGCAAGCGAAGACTTGGTACCAGCCCCATCAGCATGCATCACAAGACAATAATCAGGATCACCTGTTAAGTAATCTGGCACTATTTTGCAAAAAGCCTTAGGAAAAAGCCCTTTATCTACGTTTTTTATAGCGTTATGCACATCCTCTTTTCCTGCTGAAACACCTCTTTGGGCATACCTTTTTGAAATATCTTGACTCATGTTCTTTATTTACAAAGCAAAAATACATATAATAAAAAAAGCCCACCTTCGTCAGCTTAATTAATGTTGAAATATTGAGAACTACTCCCAATCTGGCATACTCGAATCTGCAAATAATAAGTTTTCTTGATTATTATCACTTAACTCTATACCACATAAAGCCAGAGTAGCATTTTGATTGTCACCAACTCTAGTGTATACAAAGGCTCCGTCGACAGGGGAAATCTTGCTTCCAGTTCATTTTCTCCTGCTGGTGTGTCTGCCATTTACCATTCCTGTTTGAGTAACACTTGCTAAGTTGCCACCTGAGTCACCACCATCATTTTGGTCTGTAAATACAAGTTGCTTGGCACCTGCTTGGCACACCTGTAATTTGTGGGTGTTCCATTTTGATATGACCCCCTGCATTTACAGTTGCAGGCGCACCAGCTAAGGGAGCTACTGCTGCAGCTTGTTTTGAACCCGCTACTTGTCCGAAAGTTACAGCGCATATCATTAGCGCAGCAACACTAAAAAGAATTTTCTTCATAATGTTATTTATTAAAGTTTGTAATCAATTTCTTTGGTCTAAATCTATACATAAGCACGTATACATTACACAGGAGAATTTCGCAATATCGTGGGGAGTTTTAATTTCACAGAACAAATTGAGGAGGTAATTTGTGCACTACATTATTGATGTAAATATCTAAATTACATTAATGCAATTTTAATAAAAAAAAAGAGGAAGCTTTTAGCGGAAGTAATTTAGTACATAGCCTTTATAATAAGTACAAAAAAAAGGATAAACAAACTAAATACGGCGGTAAGAAAATATGGTTCTTTTATTTAAACTAAAACGTGAGTATTATCTTAAATAAATTCCAATTTGGAGATTATTTTCTAGTTCTACAACACATTTAAAATTCGAATTAAATGACTTAAACCAAAAAAACCTTTCTCGTTAAAGAAAGGTTTAAAATAATGTATTCAAAAATTAACTCACTAAACTGTGAATAATAATTCTCTATATTTAGTTAATGGCCAGATTTCATCATCAACTAATAATTCTAGTTTATCACAGTGATATCTAATATCGTCAAAAAATGGCTTCACTTTATTGCAATACTCAAAAGCACGCTTTTCAGAATCGGTAATTTGATTTGCTTTTTTACGAGCAGCTATCATCGCCGTGGTATCCTTATTGATACTTTCTATGTGTTCACTAATTTCTTCAATTAATCGCATCTGCTCGCCCGCTAACTTTTTGAAGTTCTTTCCGTAGATATCCTTAAGGCCCTGTACGTTTTCAATTAAGATATTCTGATAGCGAATTGCGGTAGGTATAACATGGTTTCTTGCAATATCACCTAATACGCGCCCTTCAATCTGGATGTGCATTGCATACTCTTCTACTTCAATCTCGTGGCGTGCTTCTATTTCTACTTTGCTCATTATGCCAAGGTCTTCATACAACTTAATAGTCTTCTTAGACACCTGCTCCTTTAAGGCCTCTGGAGTGTTCTTGTTATTACTAAGTCCGCGTTTCTTTGCTTCCTTTTCCCAAGCTTCACCATATCCATCCCCTTCAAAACGAATTCTTTTTGAATCCTTGATGTATTCTCTCAAGACGTTAAATATGGCATCATCTTTCTTCATCTTCTTATCTTTAATCAAACTATCAACTTGTGCTTTAAATTCAATAAGCTGCTTTGCAACAATTGCATTTAACACCGTCATAGGCTTTGCACAGTTTGCTGTAGAACCCACGGCTCTAAACTCAAACTTATTACCAGTAAAGGCAAATGGCGACGTACGGTTGCGATCTGTATTATCTAGTAAAATCTCAGGGATTTTCCCAACTACGTTTAACTTAAGATCTGTCTTATCTTCTGGAGACAATTTTCCGTTCTTCACTTTTTCAAGTGCATCCAGCACATTTGTCAACTGACTCCCAATGAAAACAGAGATAATAGCCGGTGGAGCCTCGTTTGCTCCTAGACGGTGATCGTTACTTGCTCCTGCAATAGCAGATCTCAATAACTCTTCATATTCATTTACTGCCTTAATCGTGTTGATGAAAAAGGTTAAAAATTGAAGATTCTTCATTGGTGTACTTCCAGGGCTTAATAAATTGATTCCCGTGTTAGTTGCTAATGACCAGTTATTATGCTTTCCACTTCCGTTAACACCTGCAAAAGGTTTTTCGTGAAATAAGACTTTAAAATTATGACGGTCTCCAACTTTAGTCATGACATCCATTAATAAGGAGTTGTGATCTACCGCAAGATTTGTTTCTTCAAAAATAGGCGCTAATTCAAATTGATTAGGTGCTACTTCATTATGTCTTGTTTTAACAGGAATACCCAAAAGCATACATTCCGTTTCAAGGTCTCGCATATAATCTAAAGCACGTTTCGGAATTGATCCAAAATAATGATCATCCAGTTGCTGTCCTTTTGCAGAAGCGTGTCCTAATAAAGTACGTCCTGTAAGATTAATATCTGGGCGCGACTTTGCTAATGCTTTATCAATCAAGAAATACTCTTGCTCCCATCCTAGTGTTGGGTGGATTTTCGTTACGTTCTTATCAAAATACTTAGCAACATCTACCGCTGCTTTGTCAATAGATTGCAAAGCTCTTAATAACGGTGTTTTATTATCTAGTGCCTCTCCTGTATACGCTACAAAAACCGTAGGAATACACAAAGTCGTTCCGTAGATGAAAGCTGGAGAAGTAGGATCCCAAGCAGTATACCCTCTTGCTTCAAAGGTATTTCTGATTCCCCCATTAGGAAAACTAGATGCATCTGGTTCTTGTTGTACTAACTGTCCACCACCAAATTTTTCAATGGCCCCATCTTCTGTTGTTTCAAAAAACGCATCATGCTTCTCTGCAGTAGAACCCGTCAATGGCTGAAACCAGTGAGTGTAATGCGTTGCACCTTTAGAGATTGCCCATTCTTTCATTCCTGTAGAAATATGATCTGCCACATTACGGTCTATTTTGCTACCGTTTAGTACGGCATCCTGAATACAACGAAATGAGTCTTTCGTAAGATATTGACGCATTGCTGCATCATTAAAAACGTTTTGACCAAAAATAGCCGAACGTCTTGCTGGCTCTTGTACATCAATTACTGGACGATTGAATGTTTCTTTAATGGCATGAAATCTCAATGTGGACATAAAATGTGCTTTTTGTTAAAATTAAAGGGCAAAAGTACATTTATTAGACACACACCCCCCTCTTTTTTATCTATATTTATTAAAATTTATGTTAATTATGCTATTAACCCCTATCTTTTCACGTTTACTTCAGAAATAAAATAAACACGCAACTGATTTCTGTAGATTATCACCTAGCTAGGTTGTGGGTTTAGAATGAGCTAGAAGAAATGTTTTAACAAGCTTTAATAAAAAAATCAACATCACAGCACCTCGAAGAATAGGTGAAGGAAATCGTTATTACCATCTAAAATCCTGCCACTTGTAAATTAAGCGCCTTGTTTACATGATCATATACCACCGGAAAATGCTGCTTTAGCTCTTTTGGCGATTCAAAAAAGTATTCTGTAAGGACCGCCATAAACTCGTATTGATTGGCAAAGGCATAGGCTCTAAAAAACTTTGTATTATCTAGTGTTTTCTTTAATTCTTCATCGCTTAACTGCCGCATAATAAGCTGGAAGTGATGCATGAAACGGGAGGCGTCAAGATCCATCCCCACCTTAGCTTCTAGATGCATGGCGTGCATAAACTCGTGCAGCCCTAAATTATAATTATCATTGCCTATCTGGTAGCCTTCCTTAAAGTGTTTCCAGCTTAAGACCAAGGTCTTCCCTCTTGGATTAAACTCCCCTTTATGATAGGCATCATTTACGGCACTGTAAAATTCTTTCGGAAAAATAATCACAGTGTCGAGAATTCCGTAGAGATACTTTTTACGCCCAAAACTAAGCATACAAGCAATAGCTGCTACAAGCGTTTGCATCTCTATTGTGATTTCTGCCCCTTCTCTACCTACGAATTTTTTGTCATTTATAAAAGTAGCAACGCGATGTCTAAACTGTTTTTTATGCTTTTGAGAAAGCGTGTTGTAAAAAGTAGATTGACTCTCAAGGATCGTTTTTTGTTCATTAGATAGCGTTCTAAACACTAGAATATTTCGGAATAAAGGACGGTGATACTTCTCTGCATACCAATTTTCAAACACCTGGAACAAAAAGTACAGGATAATAATAAAAATGACGTAATAGCTGTAATACCCAACTAAAGAAGACGCGTCTTCTGGTATAATTGCTGAAATTTGAATCATAAAGAAGTTCGTGGCAATATAGGAAATACCCTACATTACAACGTGCTTTTACTGGTTTTAGTGTCCTTAACTTCTATTTAAAATACTCAAGATGTACCAGAATAAAAGCATTAATGAAGCAAATAATCCTAGTGATGCTGCAACATATTGATCTTCTTCATATTTATGCACCATATTTGACGTCTGGTATAAAATAGAACCTGAGGCTAGAAGTACCATCCCAGCGCTAAACCAAAGTCCTAAATTAAAACCAAATAAAGTTCCCGCGACAATCAAACCGAGAGCTACAAAAAAGCCAATGGACAACATAGATTTTAGAAATGAAAAATCTTTTTTAGTAAGCAAAACAATTCCGGATAAACCCGCAAATAATGCGATTGTCATCACAGCTGCTTGGCTTAAGATGCCTGAGCCACCATCTCCAGCTATTTGAGTTGCAATAAAGACAAGTGGAATAAAAATAAACGCCTCTGCTGCCACGTATATGAGCAAAGCGACATATTGCTTGTTCTTATCTTTTGTGCCAAGTGCCATTTTCTCAGCATAGTTAGTAACAAACATAAAGCCACCGAGCATAGCGAGCCATAACCATCCTTGGGTTAAGGATAATGCAAACTTAAGAAGGAAAGGGATCTGAAAAAAGACCATTTCGACTAGAATAAAGAGTAACACTGCCAATGCTAGATGTGTGTAGGTTTTTCTATAAAATGCAGCTTTCTTGTCTTGTGCTAAATCAAAAATAAGCGTTGACTGTTGCATTTGCGTGCTTTGATCCGTTATATCCATAGTATTGCTTTATATTATTATTTAGTGCTAGCACCCCCTTAAAGCCTTGCCCCTTCACTTTAAATAAGACGTTAAAAATAGTCAAACTTCCATAACAACGTGTAATATATTATTGCAAATCTAACTTGTCTTGATCATCCATTTTTTTACTGCTATTTATCTTTTGTTCCATTACTCTTTAGCATTTACAGAGCAACAATTTTACGACAGAACATTTCAATGAGAATTTATTTACCTGAAAGACTGACGTCTTTTAGTTTTAAAATAAGCTTCACTCCTTTACATCTATCTGCAAGAGGTATAATCTCACTTGCATCAATCCCTTTTTTTTGAGAATGGGTTTCAGTGACTTTTACTTATTATAAAAAACCACGCTATCAACCTCCCGTTGTGTTGATTCAATTACCTTAAAATCAAACCCTACTTCTAAAGTCTCTAATCCCGAGTCAATAAAAGCAACCCAATCGTTTGTAGCATCTACATTTATGACCACTCATTTTCCATGCTCAAGATGATTGATTCTTCAGCCTATCTCTAATATTTTATTCATAAATTTAAATTCAAAGAATTGAAAATTTGGGAAAAAACTAAGATGTATAATTGTGTCCTAGACTCTACAAACAAAATAAATGAGCAAAATAGATGTACATTTATGCCTCGTGTTTATGTTATTAAAGACTTTGCATAGGCGTTCACCACTACCTATCCAGAAAATTATGGTGAATACGACCTAGATTTACCATCACATATAGGAGGTGGCTATATTAAAGGGATTAGCTTTGACAAAGGTTTTGGACTCATTTTGTACAAGTGTACAATTTTAGAAGACATGGAATTCAAGTTTGTGGTGGACGAGATTCACCCACTCAAATTTTTATATTGTTTAAAAGGGAAATTAGAACATTTTTTCCAAAATGGTGAAACAATCAATACCATAGAACAATATCAAATTGCTTTTACCACTAGCCCGAATACCAACGGTCATATCGTACATTTTAAATCAAGTTTAGAAAAACAAAACCACGCTCTAAAGAGAACGTGGTTATTTAGTGTCGTGACCCAGAGAGGATTCGAACCTCCAACCGTCAGAGCCGAAATCTGATATTCTATCCAGTTGAACTACTGAGCCATTTTTAATTTATATTACTATTATACTAGTCTTGACTTGACTATTATACTAATCGTTTTTCCATCTGCTCTCCCTGCGGCTTTTCCATTTACCACTCCCATTACTTTTCCCATATCTGCCATCGAGCTTGCTCCTGTTTGAGCAATAGCTTCATCTACCATTTTTGTTACCGCTTCATCACTTAATTGTTCTGGTAAAAACTGCTCAATAACGGCAGCTTCTGAAATTTCTGGATCGGCAAGGTCTGCTCTTCCCTGTTCTGCAAAGATAGTGGCACTGTCTTTTCTTTGTTTGACCAATTTCTGTAATATTTTTATTTCTTCGTCCTCTGTAAGTTCTTTCTTTGCTCCACTTGCAGTTTGCGCAATAAGAATGGCACTTTTAACAGATCGTAAAGCCTGTAATGCAATACTATCCTTACTCTTCATCGCCGTTTTCATAGCGTCCATAATCTGTACAGATAAACTCATAATTACTGTGTTTTTATTGATGTGCGAAGATACTCAATAATAGAACTACAAAAAACAAATTGCATCTCGATAACAATTGGAACAGATAAACTAATATTTCAGAAATCAAAAAAAAATCTTTCATGAGAAGAACCTTTTAACGCACTTTTATCATCATTAGCACTAGGCGCAGACTAGTCTACGTTATCGTGTAAAAACGAATTATTAGAACGTAAATCAACGCCATCATCCTCTGTATTCACAGACGTCCTCGACAAAGTTGTTTCATCTTTTGCATCCTCTAGTTCTATTCCCATACGCTTGTAAGCTGGTTGTCTTTCTATCTCATCAAGCTTTGAAGTACTGTTTCTGAACTTATAATTGAAATCTTTCATTTTGCGCTTACGTTCTTCTGTTCTATCTTTAAGCAGTTTTGAAATAGGCGTGTTCATAGGGTCAATACCAGCGTTCTCCCGAGGAGCTGCTGGAGTATCTATTGTACGAGTTTCAAATTTAATTTCTTCTTCGACCACACTATTCTTCTCTGTTGGCTTCGCATTAAATAACTGCGCCTCCTTCTCTTCATAGTCGTCAAGACTGTACATCTTAACACCTTCTTTAGTAACCTCACTAACAGGAACAATCTCAACATGATCATGTACTTCTATCTCTTGAATGACAGATGTTAATATATCTTCCTCCTTTTCCTCTCGTTGCAATTCGTGACGCTTCACGTTTGTTATTTCTTCAACTGCGTGCATTGGCATATCAAACATCAACATCTGGTCTTCTGCCTCTGTGATTGTCTTGTCGTTTGCTATTCCTTCTTGAGTCAACTCACCTTCTATCTCTTGTCGTTTTTCATTGATCGTAAACTCTACGTCGTCAGCAGTAGTAATTGCTTCTTTTTCTGCTCGTATTTCTGTTTTTACTGAAATTGTTTCTTGAACAACTTTAGCTACAGGTGTGACAACCTCAAAGCTGTTTACATCTATCTCATTAATCACTAATTGATCAAACTCTGCTATATGATGAATACAAACTTCTTCAGAAACTACATCGATATTTCTAATTAATTCCGAAGTATCAATAAAACCCTCAAAAGGAATTCCTACAGGTCTTGAAACAGGTGCCGGAGCTTTTACTTCAATAGTATCCTCTTCTTCAAATAAAGAATGACGGATGATTTTCACCGCCTCTTCTTCTTTTACTATTTCTGCAGTAGTCTGCTCAGGTATCGCTACTGCAGACGCAGTAACCCTTGCGGTTAAATCTTGTTCTGCTTTCTGCTCTGCATCTAGCGTATGGATTATTTTTTTACTTTCTGTATTTGTAATTTCGTGTTGTTGGTCTGCATCAAAACCCGTCGCTATTACTGTAATAGAAATAGACCCATCAAGACTTTCGTCATCACCCACACCCATAATGATGTTAGCACCATGACCAGCTTCTACTTGTATGTGATCACTAATCTCCCCTATCTCATCTATGGTAATTTCTTCTTGACCAGAAACAATTAATAATAAAACGTTTTTGGCTCCCGTAATTTTGTTGTCATTTAACAAGGGTGAGTCTAAAGCCTTCGTAATCGCCTCGTGCGCTCTGTTTGCACCGGTAGCCGTTGCGCTTCCCATGATGGCAGTACCAGAATTAGAAAGAACTGTTTTAGCATCTCTAAGGTCAATATTCTGTGTGTAGTGATGTGTAATAACCTCTGCAATTCCTCGCGCAGCAGTGGCTAACACTTCATCCGCTTTTGAGAACCCAGCTTTAAAACCTAGATTTCCATAAACCTCACGAAGCTTATTATTATTAATTACCACAAGGCTATCTACGTTATTCCGTAGATTTTCTACACCTAGCAATGCTTGTTCATTTCGTATTTTTCCTTCAAACTGAAACGGTATCGTCACAATCCCAACAGTAAGAATATCAAGGTCACGCGCCATCTTCGCAATAATAGGCGCTGCACCTGTACCTGTACCTCCACCCATACCAGCAGTGATAAAAATCATCTTGGTATTTGAGGTAAGCATACTTTTAATATCTGCCATACTCTCTACAGCAGATTGCTCCCCAATTTTAGGGTTCGCTCCAGCTCCCATTCCTTCGGTTAGGTCCATCCCTAACTGAATTTTAATAGGCACCGCACTGTTCTCAAGTGCCTGGGCATCTGTGTTGCAGATTACAAAATCTACCCCTTTGATCCCTTGATTAAACATGTGGTTTATCGCATTGCTACCCCCTCCTCCTACGCCAATCACTTTGATGACGTTAGATTGATTTTTAGGGAGATCAAAAGCGATATTTTCAAAAGCTGTATTGCTCATATACTTGGTTTTTGCGAGATTTATTTCTATTGAGATTACTTACAGAATCTCATTTCTAATTCTTGTTAATATTCTTTTTCCGCTTTCGCGAAAATTTTAATCATTTGCAATCTGCCAGTTTCATTGTTTCCATACACTACGATGACAATTAATTGCTGCTGAAAACTGACACTGCCGATTACTTTTACTCCGCGTTATCCAAGAATTCCTTGAACTTCTCCGCCCATTTGTCAAAAAACTTGACTTTCTCCTTTGGTTTTTCTTGCACTTGTATGGCGGTATCAGAAGTGTCTTGCGATGCATCACTTGCCGCTTCACTTATATTTTCTTCTTCTGAAATTTCTATTTCATTATTGCGCGCTTTTTCTTTACTCGCGATGCTGTTCATTACAAGACCCACAGCTGTTGCGTACAACGGGCTTGTGGTTTCTGCATCACTATCTCCCGCTAGATGCTCATTAGGATACCCTATTCTGGTATCCATCCCAGTTATGTACTCTACCAGTTGCTTTAAGTGGTTTAGTTGTGCGCCACCGCCGGTTAGCACAATACCGGCTATTAATTTTTTCTTAGGATCTTCATGACCGTAATTCTTAATCTCTAGATATACTTGCTCCACAATCTCCACAACTCTAGCGTGGATAATTTTAGAAAGATTTTTAAGTGTAATTTCCTTAGGCTCTCTTCCTCTCAACCCAGGAATGGATACGATCTCATTATCACGATTTTCTCCTGGCCATGCAGAACCAAACTTCACCTTCAGCAACTCTGCTTGTTTTTCAATAATGCTGCAACCTTCCTTGATATCCTCGGTGATAATATTTCCACCGAAAGGAATTACCGCAGTATGTCTAATTATTCCATCTTTAAAAATGGCAAGATCTGTCGTCCCACCTCCTATATCGATTAGCGCTACTCCAGCTTCCTTCTCTTCTTGACTTAACACTGCATTTGCAGATGCCAATGGTTCCAAGGTGATTCCACTGAGCTCAAGTCCCGCACTCTTTACGCAACGACCTATGTTTTTTATCGAAGCAACCTGTCCCACCACTACGTGAAAATTAGCTTCCAGACGCCCACCATACATACCAATAGGCTCTTTAATTTCTGCCTGTCCATCTACTTTAAAATCCTGCGGCAGCACGTGAATAATTTCTTCACCGGGCAGCATTACCAGTTTATGAACTTGGTTACATAACCTGTCTATATCATTTTCGTCAATCACTTCGTCACTATCAGAACGCGTGATATAATCACTATGCTGTAAGCTACGTATGTGTTGCCCAGCAATCCCAACTACTACATCACCTATCTTCAAACCAGAAGATATTTCTGCATCTGTAACCGCCTGCTGTATGGACTGAATGGTCTGTGTGATATTATTAACCACACCACGATGTACCCCAAGGCTTTTAGATTTTCCTATTCCTAGAATCTCCACCTTCCCATACTCATTTTTCTTCCCAATCATCGCGACAATTTTTGTCGTCCCAATGTCTAGTCCTACTGCGATGTTTTCATGTTCCATAATCCTACTTTTTTGTTGCTACTACTTGACTTCCGTATTTTAAGTCTACCGTTTCATATACGGAGAGTAAATCATCTCTCTTTGCTTTTTGATAGAATGCCTTCAAATTCATGAACTTTTTTTCGGCATCTTTCGTATTGCCAAATAGCACTTTAAAATCATTATTTCGCAACTGTACTTCGATGTTATTTTTATTCTTAACATGCAATCCTATCACACTACTCTTCATAAAAGAATCTTTATTTATCTTTTTTAAGAACTGTGTTAGTTCATCATAAAGTTGCTCAACATTCCCAGTGATTAGCGGCACCCGTGCGGTGTGCACATTGGACAAGGGCATCTTTTTCCCATCTGCATCAATGTAATAATGAGTTTGAGAAGCAACTCTTGCAAGCGGCTCGCGCTGTTCTATTTTCGCTCCTAAAACCCCATCAACAGTAACAAACACCTGAGCATCACGTATCATAGCGTTTGCTAGTAGTCGCGACTCCATCTCCTTCAAAACTAGGTGTTCTTTTGCGATGTTCTTCACACTGTCGCGATTTACTATTAACAATTTATTAACCGCATTTAAAGTGATAAATGGAGGTCTTTCATCCACAAATTCCACTTTCAGTTTATTGAGATTTCGCCCCTGATTTCGTTTACCAGTAAAACTGAATAATCCAATCACGAAGCCTAGGATGATCACAAATTTTATTACGCCCCAATTAATTTTCATCGCTCAAATTTTTCATAATCTGTTCGACTTCGGCTCCAATATCTCCGGCTCCCGCCAGTATTTTTATACGGCAATCACTATTTTTTAATACTTCGGAAATTTGCTGTTTTGAGACTATTTCTGCGGGTAGTAAATCACCATTCCTTTTATCGTTTATTAACCTTAGTAACCATTGTGAAGTAACTCCTTCCAAGGGTTCTTCCCTTGCTGGATATATATCAAGCAAAAGCACTTGGTCAAATTGCGCTAAACTTTCAGCAAACCCTTCCACAAAATCTTTTGTTCTACTGAATAGGTGCGGCTGAAAAACAATCACTTTTTCATCATCTGGGTACATCTCTGTCACGGCCTGATACAGCGCATCGATCTCTGTTGGATGATGGGCATAATCATCTATTAACACCAGTTTTTCAGTTTTAATTTTATAAGAAAATCTTCGCTCTACACCTTTAAATGTTGCTAAAGCATTGGGTAGACAATCGGTCGGGGAACCTGCTAAAATTGCCATACCCATTGCTGTGATAGCATTGTGCAGGTTATGATGTCCTGGAGTAAAAAACTCCAAATTTTTTAAAGTAATCGTTGGTGTTTTTAGATCAAACACATAGCCGCCATTTGCTATCCGTACATTTTGCGCTTCAAAAGCGGCTTCTCCTTCTATGGCAACAGATTGACCTTCTAAGGGCAATCCACTTCTAAACAACAGCTTGCTTTTGTCTTTAACGAGATCTGCAAAAGCTTTAAAGCTTTTTTCAAGTTCTGTGGCATTTCCGTAGATATCTAGATGATCCGCATCCATCGAAGTAATGCAAGCGATATCTGGTGAAAGCGTAAGAAACGAGCGGTCAAATTCATCTGCCTCAACCACTGTAATCTCTGTCCCTTTTGAAATAAAGTTAGAATTATAGTTGACAGAAATCCCACCCAAAAATGCGGTCACAGGCATATCACAAGCGACCATTAAATGCCCTAATATTGCTGAAGTCGTCGTCTTACCATGAGTCCCAGCAACCGCGAGACATTTGGTGTCTTTTGTAATTTCGCCTAAAAACTGCGAACGTTTCAAGAGGATAAAATCGTTTTCTATAAACCAATTGAAAACCCTGCTGTTCTTGGGTACGGCTGGAGTGTAAATCACTAGGGTTTCTGAAGAATTTAAAGCCAATTTTTCAATTGAAGAAGCTTCATCTACAAAGGTGATATGCATTCCTTCTTGCACTAAAGCGTCTGTGAGTTTTGTTTTAGTTTTATCATAACCATGCACCGTTAACCCTTTGAGAATAGCAAAACGAGCAAGCGCACTCATCCCTATCCCGCCAATTCCGATGAAATAAATGTGTTGTATGTTTTTTAAAACGTTCACTAATTTACAGGTAATAATTTGATTACTTCTTCTACTATTTCGTTTGTCGCATTTGGCCTTGCCAACTTCTTTATGTTTTCTGAAAGCTGACGTTGTTTCTGTTCATCATGTAATAGCAGCCCCAGTTCAGACTCAAAATTCTGGTCTGCGTCCGCCTCCTTTAAAACAATTGCTGCTCCTTTGCTCGAGATGGATAAAGCATTTTTAGTTTGATGATCTTCCGCTACATTGGGGGATGGAATGAAAATTACAGGCTTTCCTACCAAGCATAACTCAGAAACCGAAATCGCACCCGCTCTAGAAATAATAATATCTGCCGCTGCATAGGCAAAATCCATTCTATTCAAAAAAGCAGAAACCTTAATCTGCCCTTTTGATTGTTCTTTGTATTGTTCTGCATATAACTTTCCGCACTGCCAGATAAGTTGGACATCCTGTTCATTGAAAAATGGAAGCACACCTTCAACTAATTGATTTATTTTTCTTGCCCCTAGACTCCCACCTAGAACGAGCACTGTTTTCTTGGTTGGATTTAATTTAAAATGCTGTTGCCCTGCTACTCTATTTGCCGAAATATCTAACAGATCTTGACGTACCGGATTTCCAGTAAGCACCAACTTAGATTTTGGAAAAAATTTTTCCATCCCGTCGTATGCCACACAAATTGTATCTACCGTTTTACTCAACCATTTATTAGTAACGCCTGCGTGACCATTTTGCTCCTGTATTAAACAAGGAATATTTTTACCCGATGCCACTTTAAGTAATGGAGCACTTGCATACCCCCCCGTACCTATGGCTACATCTGGTTTAAACTTTTTAACAATACGACGCGATTTTATTAAACTAGAAACTAGCTTTAAAGGAAACAACAAGTTCCGTATTGACAAAGAACGCTGCAACCCTGCAATCCATAGTCCTTCAATCTTGTAACCCGCTTGCGGCACTTTTTCCATTTCCATACGATCACTCGCGCCCACAAATAAAAACTCAGCGTCAGGATAACGTAGCTTCAATCCATTTGCAATAGCAATGGCAGGGTAGATATGACCACCTGTGCCACCACCGCTTATGATAAACCTGTATGTCTTTGTTGTTTCTATAATTCGGTTTTTAAAGGGTTTCGCTTAATATATCTAATGGATTTTCTATATTTTCCATTTCTTTTTTCTGCACTTCTCTTTTCGCACTTACACTTAACACCATACCAAGTGCTAAACATGTCATCCATATACTTGTTCCTCCACTACTAATGAGTGGTAAGGTTTGTCCCGTCACTGGAAACAACTCTACTGCAACTGCCATATTAATCATGGCTTGAAAAACAATGGGCACCCCCACCCCAATCACAAGCAATTTTCCAAACATCGAGTTTGCTTTATGCGCGACAATCACTAGCCTAAAAAGCAATAGCATATATAAGAACATTAAAAACAAGCCTCCTACAATACCAAATTCTTCTACAATAATGGCGTAAATAAAATCTGAAGAAGACTGTGGCAAAAAGTTTTTCTGAACACTCTTTCCAGGCCCTAATCCTGTAACTCCACCAGTGGCAATCGCTATTTTTGCTATTTCTATTTGGTAATCCGCGTCCGTATCTTGTTTATCAGTAAAATTGTCAAGACGACTCATCCAAGTATCAACACGGTTAGGAAACACTCCTGGAAAAGCCTTTGCCGAAAGAATAAACAGCGTTAGAAACAGAGCTCCAGAAGCAAGTATAATCGCTAAATATTTTAATGGATACCCCCCAATAAATACCAACATCGTAACCATAACAAAAATGATGGCAGCCGTAGAAAAGTTGGCCGGGAGTATCAATGAAAGCACTACAAAAACAGGTAGCCAGAGTGGCAACAACGTCTCTTTAAACGAAACTTCTCTATCTTTAGTTCTAGACAAATAACGGGCAACATAAGCCATTAAAGCAACAGCAGCAAGTGTAGATGTCTGGAAACCAACACCCACTAAAGGAATCCTGATCCATCTACTAGCATTAGCTCCTTCTATCGTTGTTCCTTGGGCTATTGTAATAACGAGAAGTACAATCACAATAGGCAAGGCGATAATCGATAAACCCTTAAAATAATGGAAGGGTATTTTATGAATTCCGTAGAGTATAGAAAATCCTAAAACCAAATGTGCAAAATGCTTAATTAGATACTTAATAGTATTCCCATCGTCATATAAATAGGCCAGATTACTACTGGCACTATACACAGGCAAAAACGAAAAAAGCGCCAACAATCCAGCTACTGCCCAGATTGCCTTGTCTCCTTTTATGCTTTTGAATATTGATTTCATCTTGTGCTTTTACTTTATATTTTAGCTCGTCAGTTTCTGGTCTTCGTCAGGCTCAGACAGACACTAAGCTTTCCATTATAAATGCCTAACAGCTTCCTTAAATTGTCTCCCACGATCTTCATAGTTCTCAAACAAATCAAAACTCGCGCACGCTGGGCTTAATAACACCGTGTCGTTCCGCTCAGATAGTTTGTAGGCGATTTTTACCGCCTCACTCATGCTAGTCGCTTCTACCATCATATCAACCACATTACCAAATTGATTTATAATCTTATCGTTATCCACCCCTAGACAAATAATTGCTTTTACTTTCTCATTAACCAATGGTAATAAGTCTGCATAATCATTTCCTTTATCTACACCACCTACAATCCACACTGTAGGGCTCGTCATACTGTCAAGTGCGTAAAAAGTGGCATTTACATTGGTCGCCTTGCTATCATTAATGTACATCACATTCCCGATTTTAAGCACCTTTTCTAAACGATGCTCTACACCTTGAAAATTCTCCAAACTCTCGCGAATAGTCGCTTTTCTAATTTTTAATAGCGTAGCTACAGTGCTAGCCGCCATAGCATTCTTAACGTTGTGTTGTCCTTGTATTCCTAGTGTTGCAATTGGCATAATATATTGGGTGTTATGGATTGATAGTATTATTTGTTTGTCTTTTATATAGGCGCCTTCAGCCACTTCTTGTGTGAGTGAAAAAGGCAGTTTTTTTGCTTTTATCTCGTGGATTTTCAGCCACTTTTTAATTTCTTCATCATCTGCATCATAAATAAAATAGTCGTCCTTCGTTTGGTTCATCGTAATTCTAAACTTCGACGCGATATACTTGTCATAGTCATAATCATAGCGATCTAAATGATCTGGACTTAAATTGGTCAACACTGCAATGTGCGGCGCAAAATCTTCAATCCCGTCCAACTGAAAACTACTCAACTCAAGCACATAATGCCCGTAGCTATCATCTGAAACTTGCTCGGCAAAACTTTTGCCTATGTTTCCCCCCAGCGCTACATTCAATTCCTTTTTTAGCAACTCGTATGTCAAGGTTGCCGTTGTAGTTTTTCCATTACTACCCGTAATACCTACGATGGTCGCATCTGTAAAGGCACTTGCGAATTCTATTTCTGAAATGACCCGAACATCAGCCTCCTTCAGCTGTTTAATAACAGGTGCCGTATCAGGAATACCAGGGCTCTTCATTACAACAGCCGCATTCATAATCTTAGCGATTGTATGACCTTCTTCTTCAAATTCTATTTTATGATGTAAAAGAACTTTTTTATAATCTTCTTTAATTTTTCCGAAGTCTGAAACAAAAACTTCAAACTCTTGTTTAACTCCTAAAATAGCGGTGCCTACTCCACTTTCTCCCCCTCCAAGTATGACTAAGCGCTTTTTCATTTGTGTCTCGCGAAGGCGCAAAGGCGCCAAAGTTTTTATCTTATTTTTAAGGTTACTATCGTTAGAATTGCTAGAAAAACTCCAACAATCCAAAACCTCGTTACTATTTTACTTTCGTGAAATCCTTTTACTTGATAATGATGATGCAGTGGCGACATCCTGAAAACTCGCCTACCCACCCCGAACTTTTTGCGGGTATATTTAAACCAACTCACTTGCATTACTACGGAAATGTTCTCCATTAAGAAAATCCCGCACAGCAATGGTATTAAAAGTTCTTTTCTTATAATGATCGCGATTACGGCGATGATTCCCCCTATTGTTAAACTTCCTGTATCACCCATAAAAACTTGCGCCGGAAAAGCATTGTACCAGAGAAATCCTATAAGCGCTCCCACAAAGGCCATTATAAATATGGTGACCTCACCCGTATTCGGGATGTACATCACGTTCAAATAATCTGAGAACACCACATTGCCAGAGACCCAAGCAAACAGCGCTAAGGTGACGGCGATGATTGCCGATGTTCCTGCCGCGAGCCCGTCTATACCATCTGTCAGATTTGCTCCATTTGACACGGCTGTGATGATAAAAATCACAATTGGGATGAAAATTAACCAGATGTAATCTTTGTAGCTATCGCCAGCCCAAGTGATGAGGGACTCATAATTAAATTCATTTTCTTTTACAAAAGGAATGGTTGTTAAGAGCGTATTTTCGGCAGGATAAAATTCACGTGGTGAGTTTTGAGTAATCAATTCAGTAGCATTTACTGGATTGATTTTCTCACGTTTTACGGTAACATCTGGATGAAAGAACATGATGGCACCCACAAAAACCCCCAATCCAACTTGGCCTAGCACTTTAAATTTACCTGGCAATCCCGCCTTATCCTGTTTAAACTTTTTAAGATAATCATCTAAAAATCCAATCGCTCCCATCCAAAGGGTAGTCACGATGAGCATAATCACATAAATGTTTTCCAACTTAGCAAACAATAGCACTGGAACTAAGGTGGCAAGAATGATTATTATTCCCCCCATTGTAGGAGTTCCAGCCTTTTCATTCTGTCCTTCTAAGCCTAAATCACGAATGGATTCACCCATTTGCATACGCTGTAGAATTCTGATAATCTTCTTTCCAAAAATGGTCGCAATTATCAAAGACAAAATCACAGCCAATGCGGCCCTGAAAGTGATAAACTCAAACAAGCTCGCCCCAGGAAACTGATAATTTTTTTCTAAATATTCAAATAAATAATAAAGCATTCTTATTTGTTAAGGGCGGTTAATAATTCTTTTACAATCTTAAAATCATCAAAACTTGAACGCTCCCCAAGCACTTCTTGGTAAGTTTCGTGTCCTTTACCAGCAATGAGAATAATGTCATTTTCTCCTGCCATTTGACAAGCCGTTTTAATCGCTTGCTTTCTGTCTGTTATTGAAAGTGTTTTCTTATAATCAATAGGCTCCACACCTACTTCTATTTGTTCGATAATCGTTTCTGGCTTTTCGGTTCTTGGGTTGTCGCTAGTGAAAATCGCCTTAGTACTCAGCATTGCTGCAATCTTTCCCATCTTAGGACGCTTTGAGGTATCTCTATCTCCACCGCAACCCACTACAGTAATCAATTGCTCATTACCCGTACGTATCGTGTTTATCGTCTCCAGCACATTTTTTAAAGCATCTGGAGTGTGGGCGTAATCCACAATTGCAGTTATATTATTGTCAGAAATTAAATACTGGAATCTACCATCTACACTCTCAAGGGTACTTAGTAATTGCAGCGTTTCAATAGTCTCTAGTCCTAATAATTCTGCAGTCGCATAGATTGCCAAAACGTTGTATGCGTTAAAGTTGCCAATGAGTTTTACCCATAATTCTTGTCCGTCAAGTTTCAGAAGTAATCCTTGTAGTTGATTCTCTAAAATTTGCGCTTTATGGTCTGCCATACTTTTTAAAGCGTATGTCACTTTTTTTGCAGCCGTATTCTGCAACATTACCATACCGTTCTTATCGTCTGCGTTGACGAGTGCAAAAGCTGTTTTTGGCAAGTCGTCAAAAAATCTCTTCTTCACATCACGATATTCCTTAAAATCTTTGTGATAGTCTAAGTGATCGTGCGATAGGTTTGTAAAAATTCCGCCAGCAAATAAAAGTCCTTCCGTACGTTTTTGATGGATCCCGTGTGAACTAACCTCCATAAAGCAAAATACAACTCCTGCATCTACCATCTCACGCAAATAACGGTTAATCGTCAGGCTATCAGGCGTGGTATGTGTCGCTTTAGATTGTGTCTTACCCACCATGATTTTTACCGTAGACAGTAGACCAGATTCATACCCTGCTGCTGTAAAAAGGTTGAAGAGCAACGTCGCAATTGTTGTTTTCCCGTTGGTGCCAGTGACTCCTATCAGCTTCAAATCTGCAGATGGGTTATCGTAATAGTTGTCTGCCATAATTGCAAGCGCTTCCTGGCTATCTTTCACTTGCACGTATGTAATTCCGTTTATTATTTCTGAAGGGATCTCTTCACAAATCACAGCCAAAGCTCCTTGATCTATGGCCTTTTTAATATATCCATGACCATCGCTTACGATGCCCCTAATTGCCACAAAAACATCATCGAGCCCTACTTTTCGACTATCAAAATTGATGTCACGAATAGCCACAGCGGTATTCCCTTGTACTTTTTCAAGGGTCACTTTATATAATATGTCTTTTAAAATAATCACGATACTATTAAAACTATTTGTGTTCCTTCTTTAGGTTTTTCTCCAGGATTAATTGACTGCTTACTCACCGTGCCTACACCATTTATTTTCACCTTATAGCCTAAATTTTCAAGCAAAGAAACAGCATCCATCCCCGCCATTCCCTTTACATTAGGCACTTCTCGTTTTGTAATTGACGCCCTATCATAGTAGGAGTCATAGGCTTTTATCATATCCACATCTTCTGCTTCAAGCTCATTTACCTCATCTTTTAATGGGCTGTCTGTATAAATTTTTTGAGCGATTCTTTTGAATACAGGTCCAGAAACATCAGCTCCGTAAATTCCTATTTTTGTGCTTGGTTCATGTATCAACACGATGCAAGAATATTTAGGATTGTCTGCCGGGAAATAACCAGAGAACGAAGACACGTACTTTTTTTCTTTTAACCACTCCTCATTGTTACTGTAGTCCTTACGGGCTGTTCCTGTCTTACCAGCCATAGAAAAATTATCACTATATAAACTCTCTCCTGTTCCGCGTACCACGATATTTTTAAGTATTTCTCTTACTTGAATGATTGTTTCTTGTGATGCGATTTGATCATCTATCACTTCTGTTTTTTGCGTTTTAACCACTTCATTCCAAGCTCTTATTTCCTTAATAAACTGAGGCTTGACCATCCTCCCATCATTTGCAAGTGCATTATAAAAAGTGAGAATTTGCAATGCTGTCATTTGTAGGTTATACCCATAAGCCATAGAAGGGAGTGCATTCCTACTCCATAGTTCCCCGCCAATTTCTGGAATCACCGGCATACCCTCTCCTTTAATATCTACACCCAAGGTGGTATCCATTTTCCACGCAATCAAATGGTCTAGAAATTTTTGAGGTTGGTCTTTGTAACTTTCATTGATTAGTTTTGCGAAACCGATATTTGACGAAACTTCCAGGGCTCTCGCTGCAGAAATTTTTCCGTAGCCACCATTCTTGCTATCTCTTATCGTGCGGCCGTACATCCGTATCGAACCATTTTTAGTATCCACAACCGTAGCAGTGTCGATTACTTTATCCTCCAGAGCAATCGTCATTGCCACCGTCTTAAAAGTCGAACCTGGCTCTATAGATTCCCAAAGCGCGTAATTACGACGTTCATAATACTTACCGTTACTACCCTTACCAAGATTAGAAACCGCCTTCACCTGTCCTGTCGCTACTTCCATCACAATCACACAACCGTGATCTGCATCGTACACTTCCAGTTGCTTAAGCAATGCGTGATGCGCAATGTCCTGCATATTCACATTAATTGTAGAAATCACATCATAGCCATCTTGAGGCTCTACCTCATTCTCGTCGTACACAGGTTTCCATCTCCCTTTAGATATTTTTTGCTTTAAACGCTGTCCTTCCTTACCGCTTAAAAACTCGTGATAAGCACCTTCTAAGCCCACATTATAATAACCTGGAATTCCCTTATTCTCATTCCCGACTAGTCTCTCAGCGATTTTCCCCATCGGGTGTTCACGCACTGTTTTTTGTTCTGAAATAAAACCTCCACGATTGGGACCTTTCTTAAATAGCGGCATTTTCTTCACTCGGATGTATTGAGAATACCCCAAGTCACGAGCCACTAATAAATAGCGATTCTTCCTAGAACGTGCTTTTCTAAATAAATTTTGATAGTAAGACTGTGGCTTGCCAAACATGTCGCTCAACTCTTTAGAAAGAGGGACTAGGTTTTCATCAAAGTCTTTTTTTGTAACGGTCACTGCGTCAAACCGAATATCATACTTAGGCACAGAACTCGCCAATAGACTTCCGTCATCTGCATATACATTTCCACGATTTGCAGGAATAATTACATTTTTTGTTGTGTTTTGAGCCGCGAGGTCACGATACTTGTCACCTTCCACAAACTGAATGTCTGCAAGCTTGATCGCTATTAATACCGCCAGGAAGAACATAAAGCCGGCGACGAAGTAAAAGCGGTTCAATATGTTTTTTTCTGGTGTTGACAAGGTTGCTACTGTTGTTTGGTGATTCTTATTATTTGCGGTGGATTTTCGCTAGGCCGTAAACCTCGCTGCGCCATCGCCGCTGTTATTTTACTTTCCATTTTTACCTGAGTGAGCTGCTTGCGCACATCTAGATATTCGCTCTTTAATTCTTTTACCGTGTTGTTGAGCTGCGCAATACGGTGTACTTTTTTATCTGCTAGATGAGAACTTGCAATCATAATCAAAGCAAGAAAACTCAGGAATATGATAAAGCGCCAGTTACCAAAAGCGTCATTACTGACGAGAAATTTCCCTTTTACGATATTGTAAAAACCTTGCTTCATTCCTCTAACTTATTTAAGAAGGAAGAAAATGAAATATTGAACTTCTTCATTTCTCTTCGTTTAAAAATTGTCATCGCACAATTCATAATTTTTTAGCGACCCGAAGCTTCGCACTTCTTGCACGATTGTTTTCTTTAATCTCTGCAGCGTCAGGAATAATAAATTTTCCAACAGGCTTCATTGGCACCTCTACGCGACCAAACATATCTTTCTCCGGCTCTCCTTCAAACATACCGTTACGCATAAATCTTTTTACCAGTCTATCCTCAAGACTATGATAACTTATCAAACTTAACCTCCCATCCGGCTTTAACACTTCTAAAGCCTGTTGTAAAAACTCCTTAATTACTTCAAGCTCTTGGTTCACCTCGATACGAATGGCTTGATATATTTGGGCTAAGATTTTATGCTCGCGATGTTTTGGCAAAAACCTTCCCATCGTTTCTTTTAATTGCTCACTTGTTTTAATTGGCTCTTTTTCTCTCGCCTCACAAATCACTCTCGCCATTGCTTTTGATGCTCTTAACTCACCATATTGAAATAAGACAGATGCGAGTTGAGACTCGTCATAATTATTGACCACATCGTAAGCAGAAAAAGCGCTTCCCTGATCCATTCTCATATCTAGTTCTGCCTCAAAGCGCGTGGAAAAACCACGTTCTGCGACATCAAATTGATGTGACGATACTCCAAAATCTCCTAAAATTCCATCGACTTCTTTATGTCCGTGAAAACGTAAAAAACGTTTTAAGAATCTGAAGTTTTCATTTACCAATATAAATCGAGAATCATCAATCGCATTTTCCAACGCATCTTTATCCTGATCAAAGGCGATGAGTTTCCCCTTAGGCCCTAATCGTTTTAAAATCTCTCTTGCGTGACCGCCACCTCCAAAAGTGACATCCACGTAAACCCCGTCTGGTTTGATCGCGAGACCATCCACAGTGGGCATTAATAAAACTGGATTATGATATTCCATCTGTGTCGTTTGCATCACCCATTACCTCTTCAGCTAGATCTGCAAAATCGTTTGCAGCATCATCAATGGCTTGTTCGTATTTATCTTTATCCCAAATCTCTACAATGTTTATCGCAGAAGAAACCACAACTTCTTTTGTAATTCCCGCAAAACAAGCAAGGTCTTTAGGCACATTTAATCTCCCAGTAGTATCAAGCTCTACGGTCTTTACCCCTGCTGTAAAACGACGAATGAAATCTACATTCTTACGATTAAAACGGTTGAGCTTGTTCATTTTTTCCATCAGTCGATTCCACTCTTCCATTGGGTACAATTCCAGACACGGCTGGAACACAGCACGCTTGATCACAAAACCTTGTGTCATTGCTGGAGTCAACTGCTTCTTCAAAGAGGACGGCATCATTAGCCTTCCCTTTGCATCAGCCTTGCACTCGTATGTCCCTATTAAGTTGAGCATGAATTGTTTCTGAAAATTTTTAAACCCGAAATATTGGGCCTCAGTAAAGAACAAATCTAGATATTATTTCCCACTTTTTCCCACCTTTTACCACTTTGTTAATAAGTTTCATCCCTGAAACCGGCTGACGCACGCTATCTTGAACCCAAAGTATTGACCATCAAAAGAGTTAACGTGTTTTTAACAATACGTTTGTGAATGTTTAAAAAGGCTCTAAATATTTAATATTTCCGAAGCAAGGAGAAGGATACCTTTTGAGTAAAAAAAGTGTATTTTTGTCTCTAATACTATCCTCATTTATGGAAAACCAACTTAAGACTGAAGGGAAATTTAACTACGTAGAGGCTGGAGATGGGACTCCTATTATCATACTACATGGTCTTATGGGTGGATTGAGCAACTTTGATGGAATGACAAACTTTTTTCCAGAAAAAGGCTATAAAGTATTACTCCCAGAATTGCCTCTGTATTCACTTCCTCTTCTGAAAACTAATGTGAAGCAATTTGCCAAATACCTCAAGGAATTTATAGATCATAAAAAATTTAAAGAAGTAATTCTTGTAGGGAATTCTTTGGGTGGACACATAGGCTTGCTTTTCACAAAAATGTATCCCGAATATGTAAAAACATTAGTAATCACAGGAAGTAGCGGACTTTACGAAAGCGCAATGGGTGAGAGTTATCCAAAACGAGGAGATAAAGATTACATTAGAAAAAAGACAGAAAATGTTTTTTACGACCCTAAAATTGCCACTCCAGAATTAGTGGAAGATGTATATGATACGGTGAATGATCGAACCAAATTAATCCGTACGCTGTCTATCGCAAAAAGTGCCATTCGTCATAATATGGCAAAAGATTTACCAGAGATTAATACACCAACGTGCATCATTTGGGGTAAAAACGACACCGTAACGCCTCCTAACGTAGGTAAAGAATTTAACGAATTACTACCAGACAGCGAACTCTTTTGGATAGACAAATGTGGTCACGCGGCTATGATGGAGCATCCAGATCGTTTTAATGAGATTCTAATAGATTGGTTAGTGAAGCGAAAGTTCTAAACTGGGTTTCCTGTTTCTAAGTATACTAGCGAAATTCTAAATACCTTTGCAAACCGCAAAAGGAAGAGCCACCATGAAAATAAAATCTGCAGAATTTATAATGAGCAACAGCGAAGTTGCAAAATGCCCTAAGGACAGACTCCCTGAGTATGCTTTTATAGGCCGTAGTAATGTAGGGAAATCTTCATTGATCAACATGTTAGTGGATCAAAAAAATCTTGCCAAGACTTCTGGACGCCCAGGAAAGACACAGCTCATCAATCACTTTACGATTAATAAAAATTGGTTCTTGGTAGATTTACCAGGATACGGATATGCACGGGTATCAAAAAAGGCAAAGAAAACATTCCAGCGTTTTATTACAGATTATTTTGAGAAGCGTGAGCAATTGGTGCTCGCTTTTGTGTTGGTAGATTCGCGTCACGAGCCGCAACCTATTGACCAAGAGTTTATGCAATATTTAGGAGAACATGGCGTACCATTTCATATCGTGTTTACCAAAGCAGATAAATTAAAACCAGGCGCGCTTGTAAGAAACATAAAAGCATACGAAGAAAAGATGCTAGAGACTTGGGAGCAGATGCCAAGGTGTTTTACGACTTCGGCGAGTAAATATGAAGGGCGTGATGAATTGTTAAATTATATTGGTGAGTTGAATACTGCAGATTTTTAGAAGAACCTGAAACCTTATTCTGTCTGTATGCACATTAAAAACACATGAGCACTTAGGGCATTAGATTCTGGGTATTCTTCCTGAAACCAACTCAATCAACTTTTCTTGAGAAGTAACGGCATTCAATTCTTCTGCAGCAATAAAAACACCAAGCCCTTTGTCATCTGCTATTAGTACAATAGGAAATGTATACGCCGGCAACCACTTAGAACGGTACTGTTTTAAGAACTCGTCTTTATGCAGGAACTCCATTTTTGTAGTAGAAGATTTTCTAAATTCTGCCCATAACTTTCCTTCTGTAAATACACCGTGCGTAATATTACACAGACTACACTCATAGCTAGAAGGGCTCACTATCTTACGCACGCTGTCTAGGAGACCATTTACGGCTCCAGCGTTTGCATTATAAACAAAGATGAGTTTATTAGTCATTACTCCTTCTTAGTTTTCAATTCTAGCTTCTCCGCAAAATAATCACAAAAGTCTTTCATAGTATCTGTCATTTTTTCGTCATTTGTAGCGCGAAAAAAAGTATCTGCCATTCCGCTTAAGGTCTGGTGAAAAAAGATCTTCATTTCGTCCAATGGCATATCTTTTGTCCAAAGGTCTATGCGCAGGGCTTCTTGAGATTTGTGATCCCAAACAGCGAGCATCATTGCTTTGGTATCTTGATTCAAAATACCGCCATCAGTAGCTGTCCACTTTAGTTTTTCAGGTATTTTATTCTCGTCTAGCGCGACATCTATTTTAATTTCTGAAGTGTTCTTTGCCATTAGTTCTTTTTTGGTTTGTAATTAGACTTTATGTAAATTTCGTCTGCCGGTTTTTTAAGTAGTTCTTCTATGGTAACCTCTGGATTGCGCTCCATATAAGAACGCACTACTTGCCATCCCATATAACGCCCTAATCCTCCTGGAGAATCGTTGTCAATCTCGAGGTAGAATTTAGAAAATGGCGCAGGATTTAAAAATCTTGCGGGGAGTTCTTCATCTGTACTATAGAGTAATTCTTTCTCGATAAAATAACGCCACATATAGATTTCATTATCTTTTGCCCAGAACATTTGATCTTCTGTGTAGCCTATCTTTTCTGCATCTGAACTCGATGGAGTTACAAGGTCTGCTAGATAAAGTGCCTTTCCATAGTAAATCATGAGTGCTAAAAAGGTGCGATTTTTTGGTGGTGAACTCAATTGTCTTGCATACACATTTGCAATGTCTGGCCCAAGTTGTGATGGATTTAGATTTCGTGAAATAAAACTAGAAATCCCTTCATAAAAATAATGATCTGCGCCCAAGTAATTGTCTAACGAAATCACCATCAAACTATCTGCAGCAATCACCTTGTTTTGATAATCTACATCGCTTGTAACCGTATAAATGACAGGAGATTTAAACCGTGGGAAATAGTATTTAAAATGTTGAAATAACGGCCGAATTGTTTCTTCTAAACTCGTGTCATCAGGAAATACTTTTGCGACTTCTTGATTCAACTGTCGTTGAATGGTATCTGAAAATCGCTGTTCCCAGATGCTGTCTGGTACTTGTTTTGGGAAAAATAAGGCATAGTCTTTTTTTAGTTGTGGCAAGTCTTTTAGTTCCGCTTTCGCGAAAATCTCATCAAAACGAGTAATGGTTAGTCCCATTGGAATCTGAGCGATTTCCCGTCCCACCTTATTCTCGTCGTCGCAGCCGATAAGAAATAAAAGACAAAAAATAAATAAGTACTTTTTCATAGTTTCAACCTTTAGCATCTGTTTAACGCCGTTTACTTTTATAAATTTTGTTTTTCGGTTACATTTGTACTGCAAAGGTAATTCAAAAAAGAAGCAAGAAGAAAGAAGCAGGAAGAAAGATCGAGATGAAAGTAAGCCTAAAGAAGCAGGATTATTGAAATACGGAAGCTTTCGTCAAAAGGATAGTAAGAAATTGAAATTAAAGCTTGAATAGTTTTTAAAAAAGACATTTCTCTAGTCAATAATATTTCAAAAAAAACAATAAGATGCAAAAAGAAAAAGTGACGCAATATATTATAGACTGGCTAAAAAGCTATGCAATAAACGCAAAAATGGACGGCTTTGTAGTAGGAGTAAGTGGCGGGGTTGATAGCGCCGTGACTTCTAGTCTTTGTGCCAGCACAGGACTTCGTACACTGTGTGTTGAGATGCCCATACACCAAGGTCCTAACCAAGTAGCAAGAGGCAAAGAGCACATTGACCAACTCAAAAAACGTTTTGCTCATGTTACAAGTTGTAGTGTTGATCTTACCCCCGTTTTTGAAACGTTTAAAGAACAAGCACCTTTGACAATCGATAATCAGTTTTTAGACTTATCGCTAGCTAATACACGTGCCCGGTTGAGAATGACAACACTCTACTATTTTGCTGGACTACACAGATATCTGGTAGCAGGAACGGGAAATAAGGTGGAAGATTTTGGCGTTGGTTTTTACACCAAATATGGTGATGGTGGCGTAGACATAAGCCCTATAGCAGATTTGATGAAAAGCGAGGTCTATAAAATTGCCGAAGTATTAAAAGTGCCAGATTCTATTATGAAAGCCGAACCAACTGATGGCCTTTTTGGGGATAGCCGTACTGACGAAGATCAGATAGGCGCGAGCTATGATGAACTAGAATGGGCGATGGAAATGCAGCATGTAGGAAAAAACGGTCAGGACTTTAATGGACGTGAAAAAACTGTATTTGAACTATACTCTAGACTTAATAGAGTTAACCAGCATAAAATGAACCCCATCCCAGTGTGTGAAATACCGCCCCATATGAAGAATAGTTTGTAATTGAACGAATTTTCCTGCTTTTAGTCTAAAATGAAGTTTTAGACTGATCATAATGACTAGATTTGGAAAAATACCATTTATTGGTTAGTAAAAATAACTACCTCACAGCGTTATTTTTGCGTTGAAAGACATCAAATATGAAAACACTCCTCGTAGCAGATAATCATCCTGTAGTAAGAAAAGGCATCGCCTGCATGCTCAAAAAGAAGAACGATTATCAAATAGTGGGCAAAGCTTCAAATGCTGAAGAACTTTATCAGCAATTAGATCAAAACGCACCAGATATTCTAATTATGGAGATTGATATGCCGCAAATAAACGGGATCAATTCACTACGTACCATTAAAGAAAACTACCCGAACACTAGAGTGCTAATATATTCCGTGCATCCAGAAGAAATATACGCATTACGTTCTGTAAAAACAGGAGCCGCAGGGTATGTGCCAAAAACAGCATCTACAAAAATATTTTTAAAAGCATTAAAGAAAGTTGCAAAAGGAGGAATCTTCTTAAACGGTGAGCTTACCTCAACATTTACCAGCCGTAACGTAGGTGAATCAAGTGCTATAAGCCGCTATAAAAAATTATCATCTCGTGAGATAGAAGTACTCAACTTACTTTCTAGTGGAAAGCGCAATAAGGACATTGCAAATGCCTTAGACATTAATGAAAAAACCGTAAGCACTTATAAAACACGCTTACTTAAAAAACTTAAAGTTGATAATCTAGCAGATCTTATTCACCAGTCTAGAATGTTTCAATTTAGATAATACTATTTACTAATACCAATTATAGCACTCTTCTTAGTTTCTCTGTAAGTACATACTTTAAACCTTGATAATCAATTATTGATTGCAAAAATTCTTTTGTATCAGTACCAGCATTCTCCTTTACACTAGTTGAAAGCTCCACAATTTTTTGAGAAATAAGATGCCGTCGTAAATTAAGTATTGTTTCGCTTACCATTTGAGAGATTCCGTGTTTCTTTTTTCTAACGTAAATTTCTTTTCGTTCCCAATCGTGTAAAACATACTTCTCATCTTCCATTAAAATGGTAGAAATCGCAGCAGATTTTTCTGGCGCTAATTGATTCAAAAATGTAGTAAGTTGTACTTCTTGTTTCTGGTTTAAATGTGCAATAATATCATAATACACATCTTTAAATTCTTCATTAGCAAACTCTACTTCATCATCCTGCAAGTCTAAAAATATTTTTTCGAAAACTTTTGAGGTTACTTTTTCTGGTTTCAGCCCAATCTCGCCCTCTTCATTTGTTTCTAGAAGTAAATCTTCAAACTCTTCCTCTTCATCGCCATACAATAGTAAAAGCTCAATTATCTTTCGTTCTAGTTCCCAAAGAATATCTACTTTTTTAGCTGCTGTCTTAGGCGTTGAAACTATGTCAAAAGGTTTTGGCGCATCTGGTTTCTGCTTATTTGCATCTCTTTGAACCTTTTGTAAAATTTGGGCTAGTGTATTAAAGAGGACTTCTTCACTAATGTCCATAATGCGAGAACACTCTTGTATGTATACTTCGCGTTTTATTACATCTGGAATTTTAGCAATACTCTCGACCATATCACGAATAGTCGCTGCTTTTTTTAAGGGGTCATTCTTAGCATCTGCCGCGAGTATGGAGGCTTTAAAAGATATAAAGTCCTTGGCATTTTCTTCTAGAAATGTGGTGAGTTGTTCGAGTGTATTATTTTTTGCAAAACTATCTGGGTCCTCTCCTTCTGGGAAGGTACAGATACGCACATTCATCCCTTGCTCAAGTATTAGATCTACACCTCTCAAAGAAGCTCTTAATCCCGCTGCATCTCCATCAAAAAGGACCGTAATGTTTTTTGTCAGCCTGTTTACTAGTCGTATTTGATCTGGTGTTAAAGCAGTCCCAGAAGAAGAAACCACGTTTTTTACACCACTTTGATAAAACTGTATTACATCTGTATACCCCTCCACTAAAAAGCAATTGTCTTCTTTTGCAATAGACTGCTTCGCGTGATAAATACCATAAAGCACCTTACTCTTATGATAAATATCGCTCTCTGGAGAGTTTAAATATTTTGCTGCTTTTTTATCTGTTTTTAAAATTCTCCCACCAAATCCTAAAGTACGACCACTCATACTTTGTATCGGGAACATTACTCTACCCTTAAAACGGTCAAATTGCTTTTCTCCCTTGACGATAGACAAACCTGTTTTTTCTAAAAACTCAAGCTTGTATCCCTTTTTTATCGCGTGACTGGTAAATGCTTCCCACTCATCCATGGAATACCCAAGCTGAAAAGTCTTTATCGTTTCGTCAGTAAAACCTCGTTCTTTAAAATAAGAATGACCTATGGCCTTTCCTATATCTGTATTAAGAAGCGTGTTATGAAAATAATCTTTTGCAAATTCGCTCACCAAATACAAACTCTCCCGCTCATCTGCAGCCTCTTTCATCTCATCTGTTTGCACTGTTTCTTCTATCTCGATCCCGTATTTCTTGGCAAGGTACTTAATCGCTTCTGGATACGTAAAATGCTCGTGTTCCATTAAAAAGGCCACTACATTCCCTCCTTTGCCACTAGAAAAATCTTTCCAGATTTGCTTCACTGGTGACACCATAAAACTAGGACTCCGCTCGTCTGTAAAAGGACTGAGCCCTTTAAAGTTACTTCCAGATTTTTTGAGTTGCACATAATCACCAATAACCTCCTCTACTCGGGCGGTTTCAAAAACATTATCTATGGTGGTTCTGCTTATCATATTTTAACTTCGCTCTATATATGCGCTTACTCAAAGTTCAAAGGTTAAAATTTGTTGCCAACTATTAAACTTTAAACACCGATTATTATCAACAAAAAAAAGGCTCCATTACTGAAACCTTTTTCTAACTAACAAGTAGTACCAATTAATCCCTAAAATGGTTCAAACTAATTGGCATCATTAAACAAACACTTAATCTAAATCGAAACGTAACCCGAGTGATACGTTATGAAGTGCTGTAGGGTTGTCTTTAAAAACGCTATTTAAATCATATTTTGCATAAAACGAGGTGGTTCCCCAGCCTATGTAGCCACTCAAACCGTAGATAAAATTGTTTGTATTAAAACTAGCTTTTAATTTCTTCTTACGGTCTTCGCCATCTTCTCTAAACTTTAACTTCTGCACAGTTCTAAGATTAACCCCAGCATATCCACCCAATCCTATTTTAAATTTCTTGTAAGTCGAGTATCGAAAATAGTTTTCTTTATCTGTTCTTTTTGAAGGACCAAATTCAAAATGTACAGGCACTACTAGGTTGTCCATTCTTAACTTAGATTTATCTAGGTCTAATGGATAGGTCTGAAGCTCTGTCTGCTCACCAGTGTCTATCAAAAATTGATTATCTGTAGACTTAAGCCCATTAAACTGGAATGAAAAACCATATTTTACACGCAACCAGTTTGAGTTCTCAAAGACCCTAGTTTTCCAGGCGACACCTAGTTCTGCAAATCTACTTCCGCCTATACTGTAGGGAGAGTCGTCCAGGCCTTCACCGTCTAATATTGCGTTATTGAGACCAAGAGCAAAAACTAAGTCTGATGTGGTACGACGATCATACACGACCTCTTTCTCATTAGTAACGCCTACATTAAATATTCGTTCTTCCCCATCATCTCCAGCAAGAGTGATTTTTATCCCAACGGTTTCTGTTTCATCAGCAAGACTTCCATTTCGTTCTAAGAGCGCAATTTTATTATCTATAATCGCCACTCTATTCTCTATGTTGAGGGCTCGCTTTTCTGCTACTTCACGCTTTAAGACCTCAGCATTCTCTGCGGTGATTTCATTTTGTTCAAGACGCCCGTTTATCACTTCAACTTCTTTTTTCAAGGCTTCTTTCTCTTCGTTTATCACTTGCTCTTTTGCTTGTTCTAAAACAGCCAAAGTAGTGCCTGTATCTTGTGCAACACCTACTGTTAGTGCGATAAGCCACAACAGGATTCCTAATGTAATAGTTTTCATTTTCATAATAGTAGTTTGATTTTAGGTGTAGCTCCGCCGCCTTCCTTTATTAAAAGGAGGCTTTTACTACGTGATTGATGAATGATTACCCAGTCAAGCTGAGCTAATTTGCTTAATTATTCCGCTCAACAACTGCGGTTCTTATTTTAGAAAAGTTGTCTCCTAGCGCGTCAAAGACTTTATCTCTAAAAGATTTTTCGAGTTCAAACTCTATATCTTCTAATAATGCAGTGGCATCTATTTTGGTTTCATTAAGGATTCTATCTGTGGCAAGATCTCGCTGAGCATTGCTTAATAATGCATCTATTTCTGCCGCAGACACCGTGCTTCTCTCTTCTTGTATTTTATGCACCGCCGCAACCACTTCATCTACTTTTGTAAGAAGCTCCATCTCTTTGTTTATCACTTCGGAAATGTGCTCGATTGGAAGATTAGCTCTTTCTTGAACAGCGAGCCTAATAGTATTAGCATTGTTTACGGGCATTCCTATTTTCTGAACTTTCTGTGCTTTATTTTTCTCGAGGGTCGCTACGGAAGATTTTTGTGCTTGCTCCGTAATTACAGGTGCTACTTTATTTTCTAGCACTCGAGTTTCTTTTGCTAGCTGTGTTTCGGTTTTTAATATTTCCGAAGTTAACACCTCTTCGATTATTGGTGTTTCTATTTCCATATCTACTAATTGTTGTTTTACAGTTGCTTCTTCATTGAAAAAAAATTGTGATGCAATAAAAACAATTCCAACAATACTCGCCGCAATGGCATACCAAATAAATAATGGTCTTTTTTTGCCCTGTTCCTTATCCAGCTGTGCTTCTAGCTTGTCCCAAGCTCCCGAAGAAGGTGCAATCTTGCGCTCCTCAAACTCCTCTCTTATGTGATCTTCTAATTTAATGGGTGCCATAACTAATTTTATTTTCTTGCGTTAATCTAGTTTGCAACATCTTGCGTGCTTTCGACAATTGTGACTTTGAGGTTCCTTCTGTGATGTGCGACAGCTCTGCAATCTCACTGTGCTTATACCCCTCTATCACATATAATACAAATACGGTTTTATAACCAGCAGGCAGGGCATCTATGAGTTTCTGGATTTCATCTACCTCAAGTTTGCTTTCTATATACGTCGCGTGTTCCTGAGTGTCTAGCACCGTCTCGTCTTCAAAACGTAATTTTTTTTCCTTTCTTAATTGAGAAATAGACTCGTTCACCATAATTCTTCTTATCCAGCCTTCAAAGCTCCCTAGATCATTAAAGGTCTCCAGATTTGTAAACACTTTTAAAAACCCAGTAAGCATTACCTCCTCTGCAAGGTCATTATTCTTCATATACTTTCTACATACTCCCATCATCTTAGGGGCAAAAAGTTCAAACAATTCTTGCTGCGCTTTTCGATTTCCCTTTGCAGCCTTTGCAATGAGTTTGTTATAGTTTTTATGTAAAGAAATAAGTTTCACTTTTGCTTTGCATTTGCTTCTATTTATATAGACGCAGTATTTCTAAAAAGGGTTGCCTAGGATTTGAGTAATTAAGTCATTAGGTAAACAGTAGTTAGTAGTTCGTTGTGATTGTAGGTTAAAAATGTGAATCCGGTTAAAGCCTGGATTTGTAGCGTAGCTTATTTTTAATACTGATTAACTTAGTACTGTGTTACAGAATATTGAATCACTGCATACCGAATACTGCGTACTATTTTTTTCTGTCTATAACGTAATTTACCATTAACTCAAGGGAGTCTTTGTATGGTGTAGTGGGAAAGTTTACTAATAAGCCTAATGCTTTTTGCTGGTAGTCTTTCATTATTTGCTCTGCATAATCAAGACCTCCATTTGTTTTTACAAAGGCAATTACTTCTTTTACGCGTTGCTTGTCTTTATTGTGGTTTTTTATAGAATTAATGAGCCAACGCTTCTCTTTTTCTGAAACATTATTTAGCACAAATATAAGTGGAAGTGTCATTTTTTGCTCCTTGATATCTATCCCAGTTGGTTTTCCAATGGCCGTTTCACCATAATCAAACAAGTCATCCTTGATTTGAAACGCCGTCCCAAGCAGTTCGCCAAACTTGCGCATATTCTCTACTTCTTCATCAGTTGCACTTACAGACTTTGCTCCCATTGCACAGCAAGCAGCAATTAAAGTTGCTGTTTTTTGACGGATGATCTCGAAGTAAATATCTTCTGTGATATCTAGTTTTCTGGCTTTCTCTATCTGGAGCAATTCTCCTTCGCTCATTTCGCGTACTGCAACTGAAATGATTTTAAGTAGGTCAAAATCTCCGTTGTCAATAGACAATAACAATCCTTTTGATAATAAATAGTCACCAACGAGTACTGCAATTTTATTTTTCCAGAGTGCATTTATAGAAAAAAACCCACGTCTTCTATTGCTATCATCTACAACATCATCGTGCACAAGTGTCGCTGTGTGGATGAGCTCTATAACAGACGCCCCTCTGTAGGTCCTTTCATTCACTAAGCCATCGTTACACATCTTTGCGATGAGAAAAACAAACATAGGGCGCATTTGTTTGCCCTTACGATTTACGATATAATGGGTAATACGGTTGAGTAGTGAAACCTGTGAGGTCATCGATTCTCGGAACTTCTTTTCAAAAAGCTCCATCTCCTTTTCGATGGGTAGTTTTATTTTTGCTACTGGTTTCATTTGCACTCAAAGATAGTTAAATGAAAAGACCCAATATCTATAATATTTAGATATTGGGTCTCATTAAAATTTCAGAAATAAGAAAAATACACCTTTTTGCGACAGAGTGACTTATCAACGTAAGCCTCCAAGGCAACTAGGTCTAAGTCTATAAATGATAATATTTTTTCAATATTGCCTTTGTACAATAAATATATGCAGATCATGCTATTGATAGTTTTGAGCACTATAATAACAATGATGTTCAAACTATGAAAGCCAATTCCACAATGGAGAATGCAACAGCGCTCATTCTCTTAAAAATGAATCAATTGATTTATATACCCAAGCAACAGGCGTATCATTTTTCAAAATGTCTGTTTATTGAGTCGAAAGGTTTTTGAAAATCAGTAAATAATTATTCACTACTGCCATCAGTGCAATTGTAAAACTGCCTTAGCCATCACAATAATTCTTATTAAACACTATTTTTTCAATACAAAAAAATACCACATTTGAACTTGAATTTAATCTAAAAACTTTTTATTATGAAAAAAAATTCTTCATTGTTACTTGCTTTGCTTGTTACGGTAGCAATGAATGCTCAATCTACCGATCACGTTGATGGACCCCTTACACTAATTTTAATACTGCAGGTGGAGCCCCTGCTCCAAACGGAGACGCTATTGAAATTGATACTTTTGAAATTTGGAAGTCTGAAGCTTATTTATTGGATAACGTGATCCAACGAGAAACATATAAATTTAGCGCTTGTAATGGACCAGGTGTTGGTGCTAATCAATTTAGTGATGTTGATGCCTCTGGTTTAGATGCTGGAAGTACTTGTGAAATTACTTTTACAGCTTCTGCTTCAGGCACCTATCTACTAGTTATTAACGAAACAGCTAACTGTGGTGTTGCTGAAGCGCTTGATAACGGTTTCCTAAAGATAGAATGGGTTGAAGTATAAAGCGTTACTGATCAAGCATTGAATAACTTTGAATTCTTTACTTCTAACGATGTATTAACTATGAAAGCTGCTTCAGCAATGGAGAATATCGTAGTGTATAACTTAAACGGACAAGTCGTTCTTAACAGAGTACTTTCTTCTACAACAGAGTCTATTGATTTATCTTCAAAAGCAACCGGTGTATATATTGCAAAGGTTTCTATTGAAGGAGCTGAAAAGTCTTTCAAAATTAGCAAGTAAAATATAACCTCGCTGTATGCTACTAAAAAGACGACTCCAATTGAGTCGCCTTTTTTATTTTACTAAACCCAGAACGGCTATGACTTATTAGCTAACTGCCCACAAGCAGCATCTATATCTTTCCCTCTACTTCTCCTTACAGTTACAGGCACCCTTACTTTCTCTAGCCCTGAAATATAAGCATCAACAGCGGCATCTTGCGCTTGTTGAAATTGTCCGTCATCAATAGGGTTATATTCTATTAAATTCACTTTACAAGGCACGTGTGCACAAAAACGAACTAATGCATCTATATCTTCTTTCTTATCGTTGATGTCTTTCCAAACAATGTATTCATAGGTTATTGCACGATTTGTTTTTTCATACCAATAAATAAGAGCATCTCTTAAATCATCGAGTGTAAAAGATTTAGCAAAAGGCATAATCTGCTCTCTAGTTTCTTGAATAGCACTATGCAATGAAACTGCAAGATGAAAACGCACGTCATCATCTGCCATCTTACGAATCATCTTTGGAACCCCTGAGGTAGAAACCGTTATTCTCTTAGGAGACATTCCCAAGCCTTCTGGACTGGTTATTTTTTCAATAGACCCCAAAACATTTTTATAATTCATGAGTGGTTCTCCCATGCCCATAAATACGATATTTGAGAGCGGCCTGTTATGGTACAATCTACTCTCTTTATCAATAGCTACCACCTGATCATATATCTCATCTGGATTCAGGTTGCGCATTCTTTTTAAGCGTGATGTTGCACAGAAAAGACAATCAAGACTACACCCTACTTGAGAGGACACACAAGCCGTTGTTCTTGACTTAGTAGGGATTAAAACAGACTCTACAATAAAGCCATCATGAAGCTTTACAGCATTCTTAATGGTCCCATCATTGCTACGTTGAATAGAATCTACTTTAATGTTATTAATGGTAAAATGAGTTTCTAAATGTGTTCTAGTTTCTAAAGAAAGATTAGTCATCGCTTCAAAAGTATGGGCACTTTTACTCCACAGCCACTCATAGACTTGGTTCCCCCTAAAGGCTTTGTCGCCTAGGCCGACAAAGAAGTTTCTTAATTCTTCCTTAGAAAGCGCTCGTATATCTTTTTTTTCTAAAATCATAACTCTTGCAAAAGTACCCATTTGTATTACGATTCCCTATAAAAAATGCCCTGATTCAAAAAACATGAATGGGCATACATCTTAAAGTAAGGCACGTATTATTTTTGAACCATTATTTTTTTTGTAATCGTGGCGTCACTATCGCCATCAACTAGTTTCAAGAAATACATCCCATTAGAAAGGTTTGCAACAGAAACATAATTAAGCGTGTTAGCCATAGCGCCAGCATAGATCTCTTGTCCTAGTATATCATAAAAAGAATAGCGCAGCTTAGGATAGCGACTGTTCATCACAGTGAGTTGGTCTGAAACTGGGTTAGGGTAAATCTCAAGCGCACCAATAATCTCATTATCTGGAATATTTAATATGTTCTGTAAGGTGATAATTGTGTTCACACCTGTTTCAGCCGGGTCTAACCATTCTGAAAGTCGTGTACTTCCTGTACTTCCGAAATCCCAAGAGGTAGCAAATCTTCCATAAACATCAAAATCATTATTATTTTCATTATTCTCACAAAAAGAATTCCCAGCGTATAATTGCCCTATAATAAGCCCGTTTTGATTGAATAGTGGCGAACCAGAAGAACCACTTTCTGTAGTTCCTATTTCCCATCCATCTCCAGATCCAGCAGATACGCCTCCTATTAACCAAACTTCTTTTCCTTCTGCATTTTCATGAACCGCACCAGAATTATCTCTGGATATTTTCATAATATCTCCATTCGGGTGATGGATTCCTACCTCAAAATCTGGCAGCTCATCTGTTCTATCCCAGCCAGCAAAAGAAACATCCCAAGCTTGCGGGATGTCTGTTATCATTTCGACCAAGGCAAAATCACTCATTTCATTACTCGCTCTTAATATGGCACCACTAAGGGTAAAGTTTGTCTGTAAATCTTGGCTATCATCACTCTCTCCGCAAATAGGCCCTGGACTCATCCAGTTAAATCGCACACTCCATAGCGCCGGATCACTGCCTTCTAGACAATGATTTGCAGTTAGCAAATAAGGTGTTTTATCTTGCTGTGTGTTATTGACTAATGATGCTGAACATAAAAAACCGTTCCCTAAATTTAAAAGTGCTACCGCCTTTTTTACACCATCTTTATAAGTATCAAAATCTTCACCAATTAAACAATTAACATCATAATTACAGTAGCCAGAATCATTGAGTCCGCGCTTTTCATCAATAAACCTATTTACTTTCCCTAATCGATACCCGTGTATAATCCCTCCTATTTCGAGCTTTACATTTTCATTTGTATTAGCAAGTTCAAAATATTCAATATTGATTGCTTCTCCCCTAATAAACCAAGACCCTAATGGCGAAATAGTATTCCTATCACCACTCGTCCTACTGGTAACAACATCGTTTTGATCGTCATTAAACAAATGAATAGTCGCTCCTATGGGCAAATAGAAGTCGTTAAAGTTTATGCTAAGGTTTAATGCGTTTTGAGAAATGATTCTAGCCCGCCATATGCGATCTCCATTGTCTAAGGTAATCCACGATCCTAACTCGCTCATATCTAATGACAATTCCCTTTCTATTCCATATCGCCAGGGATGGGTCTTGTCTCTATCGTTAACAAGGTCTTCCTGATGTATTCTTGTTAGGTCTAATGCCTCCAATACAACATCTGCCTCAAGAGTGGATAAGCCCAAATCCCAACTCGCAGGATCGGTCGAGCCATCGTGTTGCGACATTGCCACAGCGCTTAACATCAAAAAAAGGAGTAGTGTTTTCTTCATTAAACCATTGAGCAAGAATAGCTTGCAAACAACTAAAATACCATAATATATCTAAAGAATCAAACCGAATTGCTGTAAAATAAAAAATCCCGATATTGCTATCGGGATTTTAAACTATTGGTTATTATTAGATGATAAGCATTGCATCACCATAACTATAAAAATTATACTTTTCTTTTATTGCTTCTTGATATGCTCTTTGAGTAAACTCGTGTCCAGCAAAGGCAGCCACCATCATTAATAAAGTAGACTTTGGCGTATGAAAATTAGTCACCATACAGTTGGCAATACTAAAATCATGAGGAGGGAAAATAAATTTATTTGTCCATCCAGAATAATCATTTAAAGTATGGTTAGAAGAAACCGAACTCTCTAAAGCACGCATCACTGTAGTACCTACAGCACAAATACGCCTTTTATCTTTTAGTCCTTGATTAATTAAATCTACAGTAGCCTGCTCAATATGCATTTCTTCACTGTCCATTTTATGCTTAGAGAGATCCTCTACCTCAACAGCGCTAAAAGTTCCTAAACCCACGTGCAACGTTACTTCTGCAAAATCAACACCTTTAATCTCAAAACGTTTTAATAAATGTTTAGAAAAGTGCAATCCAGCAGTAGGTGCTGCTACAGCTCCTTCTTTTTTAGCATAGATGGTTTGATATCTTTCCGCATCATCAGGCTCTACACTACGCTTAATGTATTTAGGCAATGGTGTCTCACCTAGCTCAGTTAGTTTATTACGAAACTCCTCATAAGACCCATCAAATAAGAAACGTAATGTTCTACCTCTAGAAGTTGTATTATCTATTACCTCAGCGACTAAAGACTCATCATCACCAAAATATAGCTTATTTCCTATTCTAATCTTTCTTGCTGGATCTACTAGTACATCCCAAAGACGCGTTTGAGAATTAAGTTCTCTCAACAAAAACACCTCGATACGAGCACCCGTCTTTTCTTTGTTACCAAATAATCGTGCTGGAAATACTTTTGTATTATTCAAACACAAAATATCATCTTCCTCAAAATAATCTATGAGATCCTTGAACATCTTATGCTCAATTGTCTGCTCTTTTCTGTTAAGCACCATTAAACGTGACTCATCTCTGTTTTCAGATGGATATTCTGCTAGAAGCTCATCAGGTAATTCAAAGCCGAAGTTAGAAAGTTTCATTCCCATAAATTATTCAATTTTTTGGTTAAAGGTTGCAAATATACAATCTGGGGATAGGCCTTGTCAAGTAAATGGAGGTTTATTATTTCACTTTAATTAAAATACCTAAGTCTATTAGTACATCCCAAAATTCTGGAAACGATTTTGACACTACTTCAGCATCATTAATTAATAATGAAGATTTTAATGCGAGCGGCGCAAAAGCCATTGCCATTCTATGATCTTGATACGTGTCTATCGCTACACCCATCTTTATTCCCACTGACTTTTCTAAAGAAAGTGAATCTTCTGTTATGTTCACATTTGCTCCGAGTTTTTCTAACTCTATTTTTAAGGCGTGTAATCTATCCGTCTCTTTTATTTTTAATGTGTGTAATCCCGTTAAATGGCAAGAAAAACCAAGGCCAAAACACGTAACCGCAATCGTTTGTGCAATATCTGGTGTATTTACTAGATCAAACTCCACGTGATTTGTGATTGCCTCTGAAATTTTCTGCAAGGTAATACCGTCATCTTTATTAAACACGGTCTCCACGCCAAAGGCGTTATAAAGACTGGACAATACCACATCGCCTTGTAAACTATCCTTTTCAAATGTACTTACAGAAAGTAAACCAGATTGCGAGAGCGCCACTAGACTATACAGATAAGAAACAGAACTCCAGTCTGACTCTACACGAATGTGCTTCTTTTCTGAAATAGTGCCAGGTAATATACAAATCATATTTCGGCTAAAGTTTCCTTCAAACCCCAATTGCTTTAACAATTGATACGTCATTTTAAGATAGGGTGCCGATGTCACATTTCCGTCGAGATGAATCACGAGACCCTGTGGTAAGCTAGGCGCAACAAGCATGAGCGCAGAAATAAACTGACTACTTACGTCTGCCGCAATAGTAACTTCTTTAATCGTTAGATTTTTTCCCTTAATGAGTAGCGGCGGAAACCCTTCATTTTTTTGATACTCAATATCTGCACCCATAGATCTCAAAGCATCTACGAGCATCCCAATAGGTCTTTGTTGCATACGCTCGCTACCAGTGAGCGTGACCTCTCTTCCGGCTTGCGTAGCAAAGTATGCGGCAAGAAAGCGCATAGCTGTACCTGCGTGATGTACATCTACGAGGTTTTTATCACCGGCAAGTGCCTCCATCAATGCTTTAGAATCATCACTTGTAGAAAGATTTGAAATCGCAATATTGGAGAATAGCGCCTGTAAGATGAGTAGTCTATTCGATTCACTTTTTGAGCCACCCAATATAATTTGAGCATGTTTTTTTAGTGATGGTGTGTGGGATAGATGGGCTTTCATTTTCTATGATCTTGCTGCTTTAGTTTCCCCAAAAATTTACCATAACTAATAAAAAGTCCTGCGATGAGACCTGCTAGGAAGGAAAAAAAAACATTTCTCAGATTAAAAAAAGGTGGATAGAAACTTCTAAAAGCCCATTGCAATAAGAACAATACAATGGCATAAATTAAGCCTAACAAAACAACAGATTTTATAAACCCTTTATGCGTTATTACTCTTTTAAACATTACTTTAATTTAGGGTTATTTTGATGACGATCGTGATCACGTTTCGTTTTTATATCAAGTTTTTTATCAAAGGCATCTTGTAAATCTACACCTGTCTGGTTTGCTAGACATAGTACTACAAATAATACATCTGCTAGCTCTTCTCCTAAGTCTTTGCCTTTATCACTTTCCTTTTCACTTTGCTCACCATATCTGCGCGCAATAATGCGAGCAACTTCTCCTACTTCTTCGGTTAATTGAGCCATATTAGTAAGCTCGTTAAAATAACGAACTCCGTGAGTTTTTATCCAAATATCTACTTGCTCTTGTGCGTTTTTAACATCCATAATTTACACTTTACTCAAAACTATTTTTTCGTTTTCTTTCTTCACTATCAACTCATAAAATTGCTTTAGGTTTTTATAGTCTGAGTTTAGAAAGATATGTTGGTTAATTGAATTATCCACAGAAAGTTGGATTTTACCTGTTATTTCAGAAATAATAAACTTGTAAGAGCCCTTATCATCACCTAAAGTTAAACTGATAGACTCTGGCAACGATTCTACCTTATACCCTTCTGGTAGCGCAATGGTAACCATGGTTACACCTTTTTGAGGGTACCCAAAATAAATAGGCAATTCTCGTGTATCTGCTTTAAAAATATTCTCCTCGGTTGCTAAGAAGAGTAACGGACTCAAATATAACTTATCTCCTATTTCTTCAACGGAAGAGGTGTTTTCAAAATCACTTCGATATTGAACTGGCTTATAAACATCGTCCAAATATTTTATCTCCACTTCATTTAGCTCACTATCTCCTAGGTATTCTTCTAGCTGTTTTCTGGTTTCGTCGCTTGTGAGGTTTTTATAACTCTCTCTGAAATTTGCTGCGAAGTGCCCTGTAAATCGTTTTTGCATTTTACCTGTCACTACTTGATCTGTATCAATCTCGTACATTAATATCGAATTACGAACAGCGGGGGTTGAAGGGATTAAAGGTACCCAGCTAGAACTTCCATCTTTTCTTATAAGTCTTCCTTGCCAGTTAAGTAGATTTCTGTCCAGTATATCTGGTGCATTATCACCCGTAGCATCCAGCAAGATCACGTTATTTTGTTCTTCTACGCCACAAATTACATAGTTAAAACCATCAAGAGTTGGGAACACAGCGATCCCATGATTTACTGTACTTATTAAAATAGGATTTGCGTTAACACCCGCTTCTCTTAACATTGCCACTAATAACAAATTAATATCTCCAGCGTTCCCTACACTTTTCTTGAAGGTCTCTTTAATACCCTCTCTTGCATAAACTCCATAATTCTCATTCCAAGCAGTTTTCTTTTTTACGAACTCAAACACCGCCACTATTTTTTCTTCCCTGCTTACGGCATCTCCTAAAATAGCAGCCATTTCATTTTTTAAAAAACCGGTTTTTTCTAGCTCTCCACCAAAATTGGAAGATTGATAGATTGTTTTGCAAACGTCATCCCAGGTGGTTGCATAATAATCAACCCCACCATTAGGAAAGCTGGTGTATGAAAGTTCTAATTTTAATCCCGCAATATAGTTGTCTAAATTACCTGACAACGGTTCATTCTTTATGGATGGGATCCCCGTTTCATTTATAGAATATACATTTTCTTTAAATGAAATTTCATCTTGTATAGTTTTACCGCTTTTTACAGACCAATTACTATTACTTCCCGTGCCTGAACTTTCATTATAAGAATATCGCATCTTTCTGTTCTTTGAACTGCGAATAACCTTAAAAGGTAAAAATCCTTTTTGGTGCATTTTATAAACGAAGTACTCTGGAGCCGAAAAACTCATATTATACGTGTCTACCGGGATTTTCTCTTGTAATTGAAACTCATCTATATTTGAGATAAACGAAGATCGTATGGTGTACTTAATATCTATAACATCGCCAGGTTTTACGTTAGGCATTGTAAACTTCATAACCTCTATATACTCAGACATTTTCTCTTCAAAAACATCACTGTTCTTCAGCTTTTCTTTTTCTATCTTCCCTTTTTCTAACGTAAAAATAATAGCTTTTAAACCTTGCACATCATCGCTGTTATTAGACTTTCCTTGATACAACCTTATCCGTTTTGTTGCGTAATCAAAGCCATCTTTATTATATATTTTAATCCGTTCAAAAACATCAGTTTCTGTATAAAAACCTTTGTCTGCAGATTGATTAAATTTTGTTTTTACTTCCCGATAGAGAATAGCGGCATTTGCCTCAGGCTCCTTAGCGTGGACGGCTTGCTCAATTTCTGCTTTGCTCACCTTACCAAAGTCGTAATCTTGCGCGTTCCCATTTGTACTGTAAAAGGCTAGCAATAATATAATAAATGATAATCTAGTCGTCATAAACATTATTATTATTGTGTTAGTAATACTTTTGTCTTATCTAATTTTGCGATTTTCTTTAAAAAGGAACGATACGCATCATACGTATCTGGTGCATAAATCCCTTTGTTCATTATTAATTTTCGGGTATAGCTAATGGTCCCGTTATCCTCAATGACAGCAACTATATCATAGGTGCCAAATGGACTCGTCACTTCTTTTTTATCTGGCATACTGTCTACATGAAAACCTTCAGGTAAAGTAAAAGAAATTGTATCAATATCTGTAAACCCTATCGAGATTTCTACTTCCCGCTTTCGTTCTGAAATACGTGGCGGCACGTAATCACTCTGATTAAACACGTTGAGGGTTAAAAGCATATCATCTCCTGCAAATGAAATATAATTAGCAGACATCGCCTTTAATGTTTCAGAAAAAACAATGTCAGTGCGGTTATTTACTAATGCTATATCTGTAACCTCGATCCCATTTATATAATCCCATTTTTCTTTATAAAACCGTTCCTTCTCATCCTGGTCACTGCGTTCCAAATGGTATACATTATCATACTGTAATCCTTTTGATTCTCTTTTAAAGGCAGCCTGTATTTCTCCATTCTCTAGGATGAGTACAGTTCCATCATTCAATTGCAGGTTATCTGCCGCTTCATAACTTTTTGTGTGTACTATCTTGCCACCTTCTTCTGTTACAATAAGTACGTCGCGATCGTCATTTGCGTTAGGCACATGACCAAAAGGAATATCCTGACTAGTACACTCTAGCCACACCAATTCTTCTCCATCTGGAATCGCGAGAATCACGTGATTGCCCTGCATTGCCACTAGGTCATTTGTAAAATCGTGCTCCCTACTTCCCGAGTGTAATACCGTGTAATAGGATGGAACCCCCACCGCATTAAGGAGTGCTTTTGTGTAATTAGTCAATGCCTTACAATCTCCATAACTCAGTCTATCTACTTCACTTGCTAACATAGGTTTCCAACCTCCTATGCCTATTTGCACACTAATATATCGTACTTTATCTTGTAGATATTGATACACGACACGTGCCTTTTCTATGTCTGACATTTCTGTAGTTACAAGACTGTTTATTTCTGAAACTGTCATGGCTGGCAACTCCTCCGTTCCCTTTAATAAACGCGTATCCATCCAAGAACCAAATTCGCTCCAAGTAGAGCCATTACCCAAGACCCCTTTTAAAGAAAATGTTTTTAAGGCAAACATCACTTGCGGAGCAAAACTAGAAAACTGGGGCGCATGCTCTTCATAGGCGATCGCCGGAAGCATGGTAGCCACGCAGGTTATTTCCGAAACGCCTTCTGCTATATTTATCTCATAAGGCGCTATGTTTGTGGCTTTATAACTTGGTATGTTAGAAGGATCAAATAGTATTTTATATGTGCTTTGCTGCGTAGATGAAGCATACTGTCTTATAGGTTTCCATCTTGGTAAAAATGCGTTGGTATTACTTTTTACTTCAGAAATAAAGGTCGCCGTGTATGGATAAGATTTAGGAATGTACTCTACATATAATAACCGATCATCACTGTAAAGAGAAAATCCGTCTGCCGCACTCACGTCTTTAAAATCACGTTTTTTGTAATGCTCAATTTCTTTACCGAAAGCATTATACACATACAACTCAATATTTTTTACAATAGTCTGGTCATCGTAATGTTGATATGAATCTACCTTATCATCTCCATTGTCGTTTAATACCGTAATGGTTCTAGATATGAGAGTAGTCATTTGATCTCTTTTAGTCACGTCTACAGTGATCAATTCTTGCCTTATAATGCTATTCGCATTTTTAGTAAGGGTGCTATCTATTGTTAAAATAGATTTAGCAAGATCCTGAGCGTTAATACTCAAGCCAAGCAATAGGAAAAATACGTACTTCATGTAGGATGACTATTCTTGGTCTAACGAGGAGGAGAGTAATGGACCAAAGTGTTTTATTCTTTGTTTTTTGTATCAACAAATAATGTGATGGGGCCAGAATTAATCAGGCTGATTTCCATCATTGCACCAAATCTACCCGTTTGAACCGAGTTATCCATGCTTTTTGACATTTGTTTTACAAATTGTTCATACATAGGTTCGGCAAACTCCGGCCTAGCTGCTTTTATATAAGAAGGACGATTTCCTTTTTTGGTCGAAGCGTGAAGTGTAAACTGGCTTACGACAAGTACAGCTCCATTGGTGTCTTTTAGAGAAAGGTTCATAACACCTTCTTCATCATCAAAAATACGTAGGTTACTTATTTTGTTTGTGAGCCATTGGATATCTTCTTCGGTATCAGCTGCTTCAACACCTAGGAGAATTAGCATGCCTGTTCCTATTTCAGAAATAAGGGTATTATCCACGCGCACCGAAGCTTCAGAAACTCTTTGTATTAATGCTCTCATGGATTTTTCTTGTCGTAGATATCTTTTCTGAAATGATCTTCTTCCCCATCCATTATCTGAAGGTAACTTTTATATCTAGACCAAAAAAGCTCATCTGCATCTAGCGCTTCTTTAACCGCACAATGAGGCTCTTCTGCATGAATGCAATTATTAAACTTACAGTCTTGCTTTAATGCAAAAAACTCTGGAAAATAATGATCTAAGTCTTCCTTTTCAATCTCGACAACTCCAAACCCTTTTATTCCCGGTGTATCTATAATTCGCGCTCCCCAAGACAGGTCATACATTTCTGCAAAAGTAGTGGTATGCTGGCCTTGCATATGTTGCGTTGATATGGCTTTCGTTTTTATTTTAAGCGTATCTCCTAGGGCATTTACAAGTGTAGATTTTCCTACCCCACTATGCCCAGAAAACATAGAGACCTTACCCTTCATCATCTCCTTCACTTGATCAATATTCTTGCCCGTTGTTGCAGATATGCCAATACACTCATAACCTATCTCACGATACATTGCCGCGAGGTATTTTATTTCTAGTTTCTCATCTTCATCATAGGTATCTACCTTATTAAAAAGTAAAACGGCCTTAATTTTATAGGCTTCCGCGGTCACTAAAAAGCGATCGATGAAAGAAGTAAATGTAGGAGGGTTATTTAAGGTAACTAACAGAAACGCGATGTCTACATTACTCGCAATAATGTGAGTTTGTTTTGAAAGATTTACAGACTTGCGAATAATGTAGTTTTCACGTTCGTCAATCTCACTAATAATCCCGATCTCTTCATCGCCTTTTTTCTCAATCTGAAATGTTACGTGGTCACCTACAGAAACTGGGTTTGTACTCTTGATTCCTTTAATTCTAAACTTACCCTTAAGACGACACTCATAGAACTTGTCTTCCTGAGATTTAACAGTGTACCAACTTCCAGTAGATTTATAAACAGTGCCTTTCATTATTGCAAAATTCTGAAAATTAAATGGTTTATCGTTTTCTTTTTAAGTTAACTTCGTCAATCATTAATAATAAAAAACAACCAACGAATGAAAATTTTTATTTTAACAGCCTTATTACTCAGTATTTTTGCCTTTGAATCAAACGCACAAGTTTATGAATTTCAGACAGTTACAGTCATAGAGTCTATCATCCCAAATGGCTTAGGAAGGTCTAGAATGATCACTGTAAATGAGACCAGAGATTATAAAGAATTTACTTCTACACGGAGTGAAGAAGACAATGATAGAAACAAATCTAAACGTGGAGATATAAGAGTAAAAGGTTTTGACGAAACAAAGCTTTTAAATTTCTTCAACATAGGTGGTATCCGTTTTCAAAATATTGCGGCAAATGACGCTATCGTTACTTCAAAATTAAATACTATGTCTGAGGAAGGGTGGGAGCTTGCATTTGTAACCAGTGGCGTAGAAAGTTATGGTGACGAGACAGACGAAAATGGTATATACGTAACAAGATACATCTTCAAAAAAGCTAAATAAGTGCGGAACCATCCTCACGGATAAGTTCTAAATTACCAAAAGAGGGCTCACCAGTATTATGGTTAGCCCTCTTTTTTATGCCTGATGGTAACTTTTAAACGCTCGTAAATCAATCATTAAAATTTTCGAGGTTCGTATTACTGAAATATTAAGCGTCCAGTAAACCATTCTTCTAAATCAACTTTAGAAGGTTGATTATTTGCATATACGTTCCCAAAGTTGACGATATTGTCTTTGAGCGATTGTATAGGATGAACGATTAAATGGTCTGAACTCCGCTGAAAAAAGTGACGTCTTGCGAAATAACATCACCGGCATAAATAAAGGTATGATTCCTAAGTAAATTATAATCTGCCATCGTCGCAACACTAGTCAGTCTAAAATCTGAGAGTCCGTTGGTCTCAATTCTTAGATTAGCTACATTGATATCTAGTTCAAAATCTCCATCTGTATGGAATGCATCTTCTTCTTGGATGTCCTCAAATAAGGTCAGTGAAGGATACCTAAGCGCCCCAGCACGACCATAATCTTTATCACCCGTGGTACCAAGTTCTGGATAAGCAATGGATTCAAATTTTACCTGTTCTTTTAAAAAGGTGGCGAAGAACACCTCTACTCAAGCTGTAAAACTGCTTTTCTAATTAATTCACTTAAAAGCAAAACCAGAAAAGACATAAAAAGGAAAAGCGCCTTGATTCACATAATCAGGTTCATCGCCAGACATCGGGTTGTAGTCTGGAAAATTTTCTGCCGCTAGTTGATAACTCAACCCAGCATTAAAAGCAAAAGTATTTGTAATATTATTAGGGGCACGAATGTTGGCGTTGCTAGAATGAACCATAGAAAACACAGCGTGATACCCGGGGCCCTGAGATACGTTTTCTGCACATAATTAGCTTTTAAAAAAGTATTGCTCAACAACTTTGTACCGCAGGCGTTATTCTCTGGATTGTCTATTTCGTCAAAAGGATTGGTAGCCAACCCTATACTCTGCCCTACTCTTATAACAAGGTTTCGATTTTAAAAACACCAATTCATGTGCGCTACTACGCTATATTTTTCATCTAGAATAGGATTTACTTCATCTTGATAAATAAAGGTAAACCCCAATCTGGATATTAGTAACGGTGTTCCAACGCGCTAAAACCACATGTTTTTCTGTTGTACGCAATGGCAAACCCCCAAGGGTATGCAGAAATAGGATGCTACCGTAGGTATAGTCTACCTCAAGCAAAACGGTTTTTGTTCATCCTGGGAGTCGGAAGAATTTGTGATTATCAATAATACAAATAGAATAAAATATCACTCAAATATTAAACGACCAACATTAGTAACTGAAACGTCTACCAAAGGTGGTTTTGTCACACATATCACATCTCCATTCCCTCTTATGATTCCCTCAATAGATTGTTGCGGGTTTACTTTCATAGAATTACCAGCAGCATGAAATATTTTTAAATTTTGAACAATTAAATCTTCTCCTTGAAAACGAGGAACCTCATCATAGAATCCAACAAATGCATAAGAGGCCGTCCCAGAAATTTTAATATCACTAATTCCATTTGCTGAAACCAGAAGTGAATCCACAGCAACACTAAGCCGGAAATCACCTGATTTACCTGGATCTATTACACCAATACTTGTATCACTTCTTAAACTTAACGACTCAAAATGCAATGTGTTTTTTGAAGTCACTGTGTTTCTAGAAGCATTTCTTATTTGGCTAAGACTCGGAGTAGTAACTGTTATTGTAGTGACATCATATTCCCGTGAGTAATTACAGTTATTATAGTTCTTTAATCGCAAGTTTCCATCTGCCTCAACCACTACACTTATGTCATTCAGTAAATTACTACCCGTAGTTACAACTACTCGTTGTACTTCACCATGTTCTATTTCTAAGTAGATGTCATCCTCAACTGTAATACGAGTAAAAGGGGCTACTTCAAAAGGCTCCTCTACTATGTCGCCAACCGTTTGAATACAATTCCAAGCATCTTCTGTATTACAAGACTGTAATAAAAATGCACAAAAATATAATATATAGTAAATTTTCATAATCGTAATCCTATTCCCCATTCGATGGTTTCGGCATTAAAGCCATGGGTTTTAACGGTCCCTAAAGCAAACCATTTTTCATTAATGTAATATTTGACTCCTGCACGGATAAACGTTAATCCATCAAAATTAGTTGGATTATACACATAGAATCCAATTTGAGTAGGTACAGCTACTTTCCCAAACCTAAATTCGTGCCCTAAAAACGCTCCAACCCTCTTATAATCAACATCTAAATCAATATTATAATTAGGAAAAGCCAATGCTCCATATTCTCGCTGCTTTTTCAAAAATTGCGATACGGTAAGATCTACCCCAAATTGAATCGTACTTTTAAAACTCAAACGCTTATCTGCAAAAGCAGAAAGTACAAAGAACGGGTGTTGACCTAGCCCTATACGATCGCTCTCATTAACACCACCGCGCAATACGAAATTGTATTTTATAGGTTCGGTAAATCTTTGATAAGCGACCTTTTCTTTGTTGGGAATTTTTTCTTCAGAAAAATCGTAGGTAATCCCAATACTTGTAGAAAAAACATTTGTTCCCGTATTTGGAGATTTAACCCCCCCGTTAGAATGATGTAATAAAAGGATTCCCGCTCGAATCCCAAAATTATCAATTATTCGAGGCTTGGTATATTGAATTCCTATTTGAGAGAACCCAGTAATATGACTTCCATAGACTGTGTTTTTAAAATTGGTTTCTAAATCAAATGGGTTTGTATTATAATTTAAACCTTCGCCAATTCTTACTTGAAGATTTCGGTTTAAAAAGTAAAAGTTATAATGAAACCCTACGCTATAATTTTTTCCAAGTAACGCATAATTAAAATCTTCGTATAAAAAAGATACGCCCCAATCTGGATAATTATACTCTTGCTCCCATCTTTCTTCCCCGTGAGTACGCACATTATAACTTAACATAATTCCCGCAGGATGTGCGTGAATTAAGTGCGCCACAGATTTGTTATGCTTTAAAATACTTCCGTAGTGATAATCAAAGGCCACATAACTATCATCTCGCTGTTGCGAAAATGCGCCAAGCGTGAAACATAAGAAAACAAACAACAACAATGACCTCATCGAGAGAATTACAATTTAAGTAAGCTAAAACACATTAATTATTATACCCGAAACGACGCAGTTGCCGGTCATTACTTCGCCAGTTTTTATTCACTTTCACATAGGTCTCTAAGTGAATCTGCTTCCCGAAGAATTTTTCTAAATCCTTACGAGCCTCTACACCTACTCTTTTTAAGGCAGCACCTTTATGCCCTATAATAATCCCTTTCTGCGTACTACGCTCCACCATAATGATACTGCGAATGCGGATAATTTTTTCATCCTCAAAAAACTCTTCTGTATCAATCTCAACTGAATAAGGAATCTCTTTCTTATAATGCATCAAAATCTTTTCTCTAATAATTTCATTTACAAAAAAGCGCTCAGGTTTGTCAGTAAGTTGATCTTTAGGATAAAATGGTGGCGACTCTGGTAAGAGCTCTATTATACGATTAAAAACTTCAGTGACACCAAAATTTTCTAATGCCGAAATAGCAAATATTTCTGCATTTGGCACTTTCTCTTGCCAGTGCTTTAGCGCTTCAGCGAGCTGCTCTTCATTCCCTTTGTCTATTTTATTTAGCAGTAATAAAACAGGGATTTTTGCATTGGTGATTTTTTCAAAAAACTTCTCGTCCTTTAAATTCTGTTCTCCCAGTTCTACCAAGTACAACAATACATCCGCATCCTCAAAAGCAGACTTCACAAAATCCATCATACTCGCTTGTAATTGATAAGCTGGTTTTATAATACCAGGAGTATCACTCAATAGCATCTGGAAATCTTCGCCATTTACAATCCCTAAAATACGGTGTCTCGTCGTCTGTGCTTTACTTGTAATTATAGACAGTTTTTCACCCACAAAAGCATTCATCAAAGTGCTTTTACCTACATTGGGGTTCCCTATTATATTTACAAAACCTGCTTTATGCGCCATGTATTTTTTTTTTGCAAAGATAGTTTAAAATGCTCGAGGTTATAGGCAACTTCTCTAGGATACCAAACCGACCTTTAGTATGAGAAAATGCCAACAAGTGCATGAAAAATAACAAAATACTTAAAAAATAAAACCTCTTCTGATTTGGACGAGGTATATAGATGGCAACATCACCTGTCTCTTGATTGCATCTCTAGGAGTCTCAACGGCTACCTATATTATGTTACAGAAGCTAGAAAAAGTATTTCCAGAATTGATGAAATCTGCGAAGAATAAAAGCTTGTTAAATGCAATCGTCCCAACCCCTAGAAAAGAACCGAAAGCGTCGTTATCCATGGAAAAATTAGACCGATGTAAAAAGCTTCTGAAATTATAAGGGTTCTGATACGTTAAACTTTGTTTAACGTTCGCTCTCACCTCTTAAACATTTTGTACCTTGCGGTCATAACAGTGAGCACAATGCGATTGGCATAAACTCCTAAAAATTAACGGTATGTTTGGATTATTTAAAAAGAAAACGGAAGCAGAACAACTAGAAACTGAGTATAAAAAAGTACTCAAAGAAGCGTACACCCTTTCCACTACTAATCGAAAACTCAGCGACCAGAAAACAGCAGAGGCAGAAGGAATTCTCAAAAAAATAGAACGTCTAGGGCAAAAGTAATGAGCAAAAAAAAACCTGACAACGTAGTCTTTAATACAGAGCTGGAAAAGTATGATGCTTCTATGAAGCCCTATCCTACTAACTTAGGAGCTCCTCGCATAGAAATCCCCGATACAAATGCTTGGAAAAACCGGAGTGTAAGCAATGTAAATCATCAATTGAAAACAAAGTTTACAGCACTCAAGGAAGCGTATGATTCTATGCTAGATGAGTACAAATACAATCAAAAAATATTTGCTTCAAAATTCTCTTTTGAGCCTATAGTTGGACAAACCTATCACCTTTATGTAAAAGGCGATCAATCTCATTTTCTTTCTATCCTAGCGCCTAATGAATGTTCGTTTGACCACGAAGGCAGCTACTATTTAAACGCAGACCAAATATGGCACAAAAAACAAATATAGACACCCTACAGTTAGGTGACCGCACTTTTACAGAGCGCGAGATGGATCGTATCATTGAGATGGCTTGGGAAGATAGAACGCCTTTTTCGGCAATTGAATTTCAATTTAAAGTCACCGAAAAAGAGGTCATCACTTTAATGCGTCGTAATCTTAAAGAAAGTAGTTTTAAACTATGGCGAAAACGTGTAAACAGCGGGGTAAGCCAGAAGCATCTAAAAAAACGTAGTGATGATATTACGCGTTTTAAATGTAGCAGGCAACGACAAATCACTGGAAATAAAATAAGCAAAAGATAAATAGTATGGAAGAACATCTGAACTACACTTTCCCTACTTCTTATCCTGAAATTTTAAATCGTGTAATTTCAATACAGCCCTCAGATTACGCGCGCTCTCGTAATTTTATAGATGGTGCAGTTACCCAATTATCACCCTATATCTCAAGAGGTACCATTTCCACGGAAATGGTCTATAAACATCTTCTAAAAAGAGATGTAGCATTCTCAACCATAGAAAAATTAGTGCAAGAACTCGCTTGGCGGGATTACTGGCAACAAGTCTGGATTGCTAAAGGAGACGAAATAAATCAAGACCTGAGACATCCTCAAAGTGATGTGGCAAATCAAGAAATCACCGCTGCCATTGTAGAAGCCAATACCGGCATCAAAGCAATCGACACCGCGATTAAAGCTTTATATAAAACTGGGTATCTGCACAACCATAACAGAATGTACATCGCGGCCATCTGTTGCAACATGGCCAAAAACCATTGGCATCATCCTGCACAGTGGATGTACTATCATTTACTCGATGGAGATTGGGCAAGTAATGCGCTCAGCTGGCAATGGGTAGCAGGGAGTAATAGCAATAAAAAATATGTCGCCAATCAAGAAAACATAAATAAGTATTGCCATACTAAGCAGTCTGGCACTTTTTTAGATATCCCTTATGAAGCCTTTAGCGATTTTGAAATTCCTTCAGGATTAAAAAGTAATACGCAGCTCTCCCTTTCAACAGACTTGCCTACTAGTGGCGTTTTAGTTATTTCAGAAGAAAAACCAACGTATCTATTTACCTATTATAATCTAGACCCCAAATGGGCACCTACTGATTCTAATAGCATACTAATCCTTGAACCATCTCATTTTAAAAAATATCCGGTAGGTGAAAAAGCACTGAACTTCGCAATGTCCTTATCAAAAAACATAGAAGGAATCCAGTGCTATGTTGGCGAATTTGATGACTTAAAAAAGAGCTATCCCAAAACAGTATTTCATTTTAAAGAACATCCCACAAACAATCACTTTAAAGGCACAGTACACGATCGCGCTTGGATGTTTGATGTGAAAGGATATTATAGATCATTCTTTGCGTTTTGGAAAAAATGTAAAAAAGAAATTAAGAATAAAACAGTATCTACACAGGTATGAAATTAACGAGAAAAGATATCGATGCGCTTGATAGCGTAAGCCGCCTAAAAATTATAAATGCCGTTACGGGCATTAAGCCCGCAAATTTAATAGGCACTATGAGTGAAGATGGTCTAACCAATGTGGCTATATTTAGTTCTGTAGTGCATTTGGGGAGCAACCCGCCGCTCTTAGGTTTTGTCATGCGACCCCAAGGAGAAGTCCCTAGAAACACGTATCAAAACATTATAAAGACTGGAGTGTATACCATTAATCATATTCATCCAGAATTTGTGGAGCGGGCGCATTACACTTCGGCTAAGTTTGATGCAAACCTCTCAGAGTTTAATCGCTGTAAATTGACAAAGGAATTTATCCCTGGTTTTCACGCTCCCTTTGTAGAAGAAAGCACTTTTAAAATAGGTTTAAGATTTCAGCAAGAAGTAAAGATTGAACGCAATGGAACATCCCTTATTATTGGGGAAATTGAACACCTATTCATTCCTGATGAAGCCATTAATGCGGAACATGAGATTGACTTAGAAAAATCAAATACCGTGGGTATCTCTGGACTCAACAGCTATTACAGTCTCCAGAAAATAGCAGACTATCCATACGCACGTGTGAATGAAACACCGCGATTCTAATATGAAAAAACAGCACTTACCAGAAAAAATATGCCCCGTCTGTGAACGCAGCTTTACCTGGCGTAAAAAATGGGAACGCAACTGGGAGTCTGTTGTCTATTGTAGTGAGAAATGCCGCAGAAATAAAAATAAATAAACCAATGGCGTTTGAATTGGCGTGAGGTTGTAAGAAGTTTAAAATCATATTTTTGAATAATATATCAAGTAAATAAAAATGGAGGTTGCTATTATTTTTCCACATCAGCTTTTTACGGATGCTCCTATGCTAGAAAAAGTAAGTGAGGTCGTATTGATAGAAGAAACGCTCTTCTTTAATCAATTTAATTTTCACAAGCAGAAGTTGGCATTCCACAGAGCGACTATGAAGTGGATGGAACAATTCTTAAGTGAAAAAGGATATCAAGTCACCTATATCAGCGCACAAGAAGCAGAAAGTGACATTAGAGAATGCATTACTAGTCTTGCTAAAAAGGGATTAACTACTTTACATTTTATGGATCCCGTAGATAAGTGGATTGGGCTTCGTATTGCTGAAACGTGCCAAGATCAAAATATTCCCACTCAAGAATACCCATCACAACTCTTTATAAATACAGATGAAAATCTAAGCACCTATTTCAATAAAGATCGCAAGAAATACCAACAGGCCAATTTTTATAAAGCAGAACGAAAACGCCTTGACATTTTAATGAATGATGGAAATCCTATAGGTGGAAAATGGAGCTACGATGCCGAAAACCGAAAGAAATATCCTGCAAAAAAGACACCTCCATCTATTCAGTTTCCTGCGCTAGATAACTTTAAGAAGGAAGCCAAAGCGTATGTGGAGAATCATTTTACAACTAATCTAGGAAGTCTCGATTCATACCCTCTATATCCCACGAATCCCGAAGAAGCGAAAGCGTGGTTGCAGCAATTTTTTGAGCAGCGTTTTCACGAGTTTGGCGTTTATGAAGATGCTATTATAAAAGAAGCATCTATTTTAAATCACAGTGTCATAAGCCCTTTAATAAATGTTGGACTCCTTAGTCCTCAGCAGATTATTACAGCAGCGATTGACTTTTCTGAAATACACGACGTACCGCTGAATTCTCTCGAAGGCTTCGTGCGACAGATTCTAGGCTGGCGAGAATTTATCCGTGGGATGTATGTGAGCCAGGGCACGCCTATGCGTAATAAAAACTACTGGAATCATACACGTAAAATTCCAGCTTCTTTTTATGATGGCACCACTGGCATCCCTCCTATAGACATCACGATCAAGAAGGCACTCACTACTGGATATGCTCATCACATTGAGCGGTTAATGGTATTGGGCAACTTTATGCTCCTGTGTGAGTTTGATCCAGATGAGGTATATGTTTGGTTTATGGAGCTTTTTATTGATAGTTACGACTGGGTGATGGTGCCCAACGTTTACGGAATGAGCCAGTTTGCAGATGGCGGTCTCTTTGCCACTAAGCCTTATATAAGTGGTAGCAACTATTTGATGAAGATGAGCAACTACAAAAAAGGAGATTGGCAACCTATCTGGGATGGATTGTTCTGGAATTTTATGGACAAGCATCGTGCGTTCTTTTTGAAGAATCCTCGTCTGGGGATGTTGGTACGTATGTTTGATAAAATGCCAGAAGCGAAACGGACCACACATCTTAACAATGCAGCGCAGTACTTACGGTCACTAGATTATTAGTTAAAAGATTTTAAAGTATTTCATTATTTTAATTCTGAATTATTTTAACAAAGATATATGGTTGAGAGGATTACAATAAAATGAAATTTGATTTAAATTTGCCACACCAGAAAAAAGGTTTAGTTTCGTAACATACAAATCGTATAATGAACAACAACGCTACATTTTTTAATTTCTGGTATTTCTATTCAAAAGAGAGATCGGGATTTGCTATGTAGATAATTATCATATATCTTATTAAATCCCGAGCAAATTGTTCGGGATTTTTTTTATTTAAAAATTAAATTTATGAGTTTGAGAATCGCCATCCAAGGAATAGAAAGTTCGTTTCACGATCTTGCTGTTCAGCAATTATTTCCAGACACCGAAGTGACACTAGTACCCTGTACATCATTTAAAAAGGTGACTATTGCCTTAGAACAGAACAAGGCAGACATGGGTGTGATCGCTATTGAGAATACCATTGCTGGATCTATACTCCCCAACTATCAATTGATAGACGATGGAAATTTTCAGATTCTGGGCGAGACGTTCTTGACGATAGACATGTATATGATGGCGCTGGCAGGACAGAGTATTCATGATATAGACGAAGTACATTCTCACCCAGTTGCGCTGCAACAATGCAGCGACTACTTATTAAAACTACAACCACATTGTAAAATTATAGAAGGAAAAGACACGGCTTCTGAGGCTAAAAAAATTAAAGAACTTGGTCTTAAAAACGTGGCAGCCATTGCAGGAAAACAGGTGGCTGAAAAATATGGATTGACGATTCTAGATAGACAAATACAAACAATAAAAGAGAATAAAACTAGATTTGTAATCTTAAGTAAGATCGCTGGTAAAAGCGAAGGATACAATAAAGCCTCTTTACGTTTTGAGCTAGGACACGAAATAGGAAGTCTTTCAAATATACTTCAGATTTTAAACACCTTTGATATCAATCTAACAAAGATCCAATCGTTCCCAATACAAGGACAACCTTGGCAGTACTCCTTTTTTGTAGATGTTCTATTTGAAGATTACGCCTTGTTTCAAGAAGTAATAGCTGTTTTAACAAAGGCTGTTTTAAAACTAAAAATACTAGGTACCTACAAGCAGAACCTCAGTAATCAACCCTATCAAGTTTCGGCAGAAAAAGAGTTAACTCAAGAAATACCTAGCGCTGTTTAAGCATAATAATACAAAAAAATGGAAAATAAAAAAGAATTAAGAACGTGGCTCAATAAAATGGAATTAGCACACCCATTAGTTATTGCAGGTCCTTGTAGCGCAGAGACAGAGGATCAATTATTGAAAATCGCTCACCAATTAAAAAATACAGATGCTACCGTTTTACGTGCCGGAATCTGGAAACCTCGCACGCGCCCTGGCAATTTTGAAGGTGTAGGAGCCCTAGGATTAAAATGGTTGCAGCGCGCAAAAGAAGAAACGGGAATGCTCACCACAACAGAAGTGGCAAACGCAAATCACGTAGATCTCGCTTTAAAACATGATGTTGATATTTTATGGATAGGGGCGCGTACGACCGTTTCACCATTTATCGTTCAGGAAATTGCTGATGCCTTGCGTGGTACTGATAAAGTGGTACTCGTAAAAAACCCAGTGAATCCAGATTTATCGCTTTGGCTGGGTGCTGTAGAGCGTTTTCATACGGCAGATATTAATAACCTAGGTGTTATTCACAGAGGATTCTCAACCTACGAGAAAAACACGTACCGTAACAATCCAGAATGGCAGATACCTATAGATTTACAAACTAGGTTTCCAGACCTACCACTTATTCTTGACCCATCTCACATTGCAGGACGTCGTGATTTAATTTTTGACCTTTGCCAGACAGCATTAGATTTGAACTATGATGGTCTTATGGTTGAGACCCATTATGACCCTGACAACGCGTGGAGTGATGCGGCACAGCAAATTACACCTGCAACGCTAGATCAAATGACGGTAGATTTAAAAATAAGAGTAGAAGAAGGTGAAGAGGTGGAGTTTAATAATAAACTAAATACATTGCGCACTAAAATAGACGTAATGGATCATCAACTCATAGAGTCTTTAGGCAAAAGAATGAGGATTGCAGATGAGATTGGGGCTTTAAAGAAACAACAAAACGTCGCCATCCTACAAACAAGAAGATGGAATGAAGTACTTGGTAAAATGATTCTTGAAGGAGAAGAACATAAACTGAGTGAAGAGTTTATTTTAAAAATTTACAAAGCTATACATCAAGAATCTATAAATCACCAACAGAAAGTGATTGTTGGATAAATTTGACACCGAATAAGCTAGCCCTCACCACGTCTCGGGAGGAATAAACAAAAACCACTGCAATAATAATTGCAGTGGTTTTTTTATGTTTTAATCCCAAAGTACAAAACCCCCGCAATCGCAAGTCGAACCAAGAAATGAAATTTTTTATTGGTGTTTTGTGAAGTCATTGGTTTTCTGCGCCCCATAAATAAAGGGACACAGATCTTAATTCCCAATTAATAGTTAAACTTTTTATTATAATAGTATTACTATTATCTTTGTATTCCTATGGAAACATTAAAGATTAACATCACTATAGATCCTGCGCTGTATACTCGCAATCCCGAGAATACAGAATTAGGTAAAAAAATAGTGAGCGAGAGTATCAAGATGATAAATGAACTAGGCTTTGAGGCCTTTACATTTAAAAAATTAGGTGTCGAAATAGGCTCTAATGAAAGTTCTATCTACCGCTATTTTGAGAGTAAACACGTCTTATTAGTGTATCTAATAAGTTGGTATTGGCTTTGGATTGAGTACAAATTAGTTTTTGCGACTAATAATGTTCCTATTTCAGAACAAAAATTAATTTTTGCTTTAGAGATTATCACAAAACGAATCACAGAAGACAACTCGGTGTCATTTATAAATGAAGTTCTGCTTAACAAAGTGATCATTGTAGAGTCATCAAAAGCATATCATACGAAGGATATAGACGTTGAAAATGAAAAAGGATATTATAAGAGCTATAAGCGAGTTGTGCAGCGCGTTAGCGATATCGTTCTCGAAGTAAATCCAACATTTAAATTTCCGCATATGCTCATATCAACGGTGATAGAAGGAGCACATCACCAACGTTATTTTTCGCAACATTTACCTTCCCTAACAGATGTTATTGAAGGTAATAATGACGTTGTCAATTTTTACAAAAATCTAGTTTTAAACGCGATTAAATGAAAGAAATAATGTCACCGTGGAAACGGCTCGTTGGTTTATTAAAGCTTGATAAGAAAGATATCAGACAAATTTTTTATTACGCAATCTTTGCAGGCTTGGTTGCACTTACACTCCCCTTAGGAATACAAGCAATTATCAACCTTATACAAGGGGCTCAAGTATCTACCTCGTGGATTGTGCTTGTTGTTTTAGTGACGCTTGGTGTTGCCTTTCAAGGTATTTTGCAATTAATGCAGATTAGGATTTTAGAGAATATTCAACAGAAAATTTTTACCCGCGCTTCTTTTGAATTTGCATACCGTTTCCCTAAAATAAAAATGGATGAACTCCGTAATTATTATCCGCCAGAGCTTGCAAATCGATTCTTTGATGTGTTGACAATACAAAAAGGGCTTTCAAAAATTTTATTGGATTTTCCTGCCGCTGCATTGCAGATTATTTTTGGCTTGACACTTCTTTCATTTTACCATCCTTTCTTTATCATTTATGGTTTTCTGCTCGTGATCCTTATTTATTTCGCGTTTAAATTTACGGCAAAGCGCGGTCTGGACACCAGCCTCTTAGAGTCTCAAAAGAAATATAAAGTAGCGCATTGGATTCAAGAAGTTTCTCGCTCCTTGGTTAGCTTTAAACTTTCTGGCAGTACAGATTTAGCCATGAGACGTAACGACATTCTTACCACAGAATATCTTGATGCTCGTGAAAACCACTTTAAAGTTTTGGTGCTACAGTTTATACAGCTTATAGGGTTTAAAGTACTAGTTACTGCGGGGCTTCTTGTGATAGGAGGACTATTAGTGTTGAATCAAAAAATGAATATCGGACAGTTTGTTGCTGCTGAAATCATCATTATACTAGTGATAAGCTCAGTTGAAAAACTGATTCAGGGATTAGAATCTTTCTATGATGTGCTTACCTCACTCGAAAAAATAGGTCAGATTGTAGACAAAGAATTAGAGCCACAAGACGGCGAAGATCCATTTATGGTGGACCATCCTTTTATTGTAGAATTAGACAATCTAAAATACACCTCACCTGAAGGCCAAGAAATATTAAGTGATATTGATTTCCAGATTAATCATGACGACCGTATTCTCTTTGACGGTGCGTCTGGAAGTGGAAAAACTACACTGCTTAAAATACTCTCAGGTCTTATAACACCATCAAGTGGCTCTATGTATATTAATAATGTGTCTGTAAAAGGTGTATGGACTAATAAGTATCGTGCACACTTAGGACAGGTGCTTCCGGCACAACTTCCTTTTGAGGGGACTATTTTAGAGAACATCACTTTTGGGAGTAAAAATATTTCACAAGAACGGCTACATAGTGTACTCAAAAACATAGGGTTGGACACGTTTATCAAAGAACAACCCAATGGTATAAACACGCTACTACATCCTGAGGGACAACAAATTCCGTTTACGGTTTCAAAAAGAATCGTTCTAGCACGTGCTATTATTCACAATCCTAAACTCCTTTTATTAAAAGATCCTTTAGAGAATTTTGAGCCCGAAGAAGCTACAAGAATCATTCAATATCTCACAGCTAAAGAAAGACCTTGGGCGCTTGTAGTTTCAAGCCGAAATCCACAATGGAATAAAAACTGTAATCAAACCATTAAAATTTCAGAAGGAAAAATAACGTCAAAAACCAGCACCAATGCTTAATATATCTCACAACCAGCTAAATAAAAAGGTGACGCTTGAGGGATATACATCTTTCAATAAATCATTTACCTCAAAGCACAATGCTCTTTTTAGTAGATTTCTAGGGGTATTTGCCATCATAGTTTTTATCATACTTTTTTTACCGTGGACACAAAATGTGAGCGGTAACGGTTTTGTGACTACACTAACACCGGACCAAAGACCACAAACAATACAGTCTCCCATCCCTGGAAAACTGGAAAAATGGTTTGTGCAAGAAGGAGATTTTGTAAAGAAAGGAGATACGATTCTGTTTATTTCTGAAATCAAAAACGAATACCAAGACCCGCGATTGTTAGAACGAACTAATGAACAGCGCGATGCGAAAAGCAGGTCTGTTGTTTCTTATCAAGAAAAGATAAAAGCCTTAGAAAATCAAGTAGGAGCGCTGGTTAATGAGCGCCAGTTAAAAAGTTTGCAAGGCAAAAACAAACTAAAACAAGCTCGTTTTAAGGTGACAAGCGACAGCATAGATTATAAAGCTTCTCAAACAAATTTAAAAATTGCAGAACGCCAGTTGAAGCGTACAGTAACGTTACAAGAAGAAGGCCTAAAAGCAATAACCGACGTAGAAGAAAAGCGTTTAAAATTTCAGGAGTCACAAGCCAAGCTAATAGGTCAAGAAAATAAACTGCTGGCTAGCCAAAATGAGGTGCTTAATGCGCAATTAGAACTCAATAGAATCAGTGCAGAATATGCAGATAAAATAGCCAAGTCAAGAAGCGATAGGTTTACGGCAGAGTCTATGCAATTCGACACCGAAGCACAGGTGTCAAAACTCGAAAATCAATCTGCCAATTATAGCATTAGAAACTCGCTTCTTTATATCACAGCACCACAAAATGGCTATATAAATAAGGCGATTAAAGGAGGTATCGGCGAAACTTTTAAAGAAGGCGAGCCACTGGTAGGGATTATGCCATCCAACTATGACCTGGCGGTAGAAACTTTTGTGTATCCTATAGATTTGCCCTTGATGCATCTAGGCGAATCTGTACGAATCCAATTTGATGGATGGCCGGCTATATTCTTTAGCGGTTGGCCTAATGCATCTTTTGGGACCTACGCAGGAAAAGTAGTTGCTATTGAAACTTTTATTAGCGATAATGGAAAATTTAGAATCTTAATTGCACCAGATACAGAAGAAGAAGCCTGGCCAGAAAATGTGCGTGTAGGCTCTGGAGCCTACACTATTGCCTTGTTAGAAGATGTGCCTATTTGGTTTGAAATATGGCGTCAACTCAATGGTTTCCCCCCTAATTACTACAGACCAGATAGTAAAATATCTAAAACGGAGCAAAAAAAATGAAGCGGAACATAGGGTATATCATTGTGTTAATGCTAGTTATTTCTTCGGAAATGGCAAGGGGCCAAGCCCTGGCTATTTCAGAAGAAAACACCCTCACTTTTGAGGAGTATCTGGGCTACGTAAAAATGCACCACCCCTTAATGAAACAAGCAGATCTCACTTTAAAAATGGGAGAAGCAAATTTATTAAGAGCCCGCGGCGGCTTTGATCCAAAAATTGAAGTAGATTACAATCGTAAGAAATTTAAAGACACCGAGTACTTTGACCAACTCAATGCCACCTTCAAAATCCCTACTTGGTACGGTGTAGAATTTAAGGCAAATTATGAAGAAAATACAGGTGCTTTTTTAAACCCAAGCTTAACAGTGCCCGAGGATGGATTGTATAGCGCTGGAGTTTCCTTCTCATTAGCACAAGGCTTGCTCATTAATGACCGTATGGCGTCTTTAAAACAGGCACGCTTTTTTAGAGAACAAACAAAAGCAGATCGAGATCTATTGGTGAATAATTTATTATTTGCAGCCAGCAAAGCCTATTTTGATTGGATAGAAGCGAGTAACGAGCAGCGCATTTACAAAAACTTTTTAAGCAACGCAGCTATGCGCTTGCAGGCTATTAAACGTAGCGTAGAAGTTGGTGATATCGCGGCCATAGATATTACGGAGGCTAGAATCGTAGTCCTCAATAGACAATTGAATCTAGAGGCAGCACGTTTGAAAAAACGTAAAGCCGCACTAGTAGCCAGTAATTTTATCTGGCTTGATAACATCCCGATGGAAATAGAAGAAAATGTAGTTCCTACTCTGCCCGCCATAGGTGTTTTAGAAAGTTCGCTATTTATTGAGGGGATCACAAATACTGAAGCATTGCTCACAAGCCATCCTAAACTTAAAAGTCTCGATGCAAAAATTGGAGGATTGTCTATTGACCGTTCGCTCAAAAGAAACAAACTATTACCACAGCTGGATGTACAATATAACTTCCTTTCTGAAAATTACGATCAACTCAATAGTTTTAACACCGCCAATTATAAGGCATTTGTCAATTTTAGTTTTCCGCTATTTTTAAGAAAAGAACGAGGTGATCTACAATTGGCAAATTTAAAGTTGAATGATATCACTTTTGAGAGAACCGCTACTTCCCTAGCGCTTAAAAACAAAATAAATGGAACTCAGGTTGAAATAGCCTCTTTACAAAAACAGACCCTATTGATTGATGAAATTGTAAAAGATTATAGTGCTTTAGTGATGGCAGAAGAGCGTAAGTTCTCATTGGGAGAAAGTTCGTTATTTTTAATAAACGCAAGAGAACAAAAATTAATTGACGCCCAATTGAAAGATAATGAGTTGCGTGTTAAAAACCTAATAGCGACTGCAAATTTATACAATGCCCTAGGTGTTGCTGAACCTATTTTAAACAATGAATAGTACTATGTTATGATTTTATCACAATCCAACACCTTATCGCAAGATATTGACGCTGCCCGTAAAGCTGGTTATACGAGCGACTTTATGTATATAAACAACGCCTTGCGCTGTAGAACGAACAATAAGGATTATAGTAGATATGAGTGCACACTTGTTGAGTATTGTCGCCACGAAGGCATGAATGATCCTGGAGATAGTTCTATCTTATTTTTAATTGAGTGTAAAGACGCTATTAAAGGTTGCTTAACTAGTGCTTACGGAAAAGATGCAGATACAGACCTCACGGAGTTTGTACTTTCTTTACCAAAAAAACTTTAAACTTCGGATATTTAAGTCAAAACAGAATAAATGAGTAAACCATCTTTTATAAGTTCAGCAAAAGAATATCTCCAAATTTTTCTCGGCATCATACTGGCAAGTATTGGTTTGAAGGCATTTTTACTTCCCAATGGGTTTTTAGATGGAGGCGCTACGGGTATTGCTATTTTACTAAGTCGAGTATTTGAAATAAATATTTCTTTAGCATTACTACTCTGCAGCATTCCCTTTCTTATTATTGGAGTCTACACAATTTCTAGGCGTATTTTAATCAAATCTATTATCGCTATCACGCTCTTGTCCATTTCTATTGTATTAGAATCATTTCCAGTTATCACTGAGGATAAATTGTTGATTGCCATTTTTGGAGGTTTGTTTTTAGGCGCTGGGATTGGGCTTTCAATTAGAAATGGCGCAGTACTCGATGGCTCGGAAATACTAGGTGTTTTTATTTATGATAGATTCGGCATTAAAATAGGAAATACAATCTTGATATTTAATATTATCCTATTCTCTATAACCGCTGCACTACTTACTACAGAAATAGCATTATACTCCATTCTTACCTACATTGTTACCGCCAAGGTAATTGACCTTGTTATAGAAGGGTTTGAAGATTTTGTAGGATTTACAATTGTTTCCAGAAAATCAGATTTAATTGAAAAAGCTTTAATAAACGAAATGGGCGTGGGTGCGACTATATATAAAGGAGCGTCAGGCTATGGCAGTTCTGGGAAACAAAATGAAACAAGAATAATACACACGGTCATCAATAGAATAGACATTAGAAAAACCTATCGTGTTTTAAACGAAATAGACTCAGATGCTTTTGTAGTAGAGTTTGATATCAATAATGTAAAAGGAGGTGTATTGAGAAGGTACTTTGACAAAAAGAAGCAAAACAAATTAGCTCATAGTATTCTAGAAACACCTCAGAATCCAGGTGATATTTAAATACCTTTAAAGCTGCATTGATAAAAGAATAAGATCGCGGACTTAGCGCCTTCCGTCAGGAATTATATTTATTACAACGCCTTCATTTCAATATTAATTTTTAGTATTTTTAAAACATGCTATATATTTTACCTTTTATTCTTCTAGTAGCCATAGCCGTATATGCGTTTACCAGAAATAAGAAAAAAACGCTAGCGCTAGCTACTAACGATTGGCATTTGATTTTAATAGCACACGTAGCATTCTACAAAAGGCTAGATGTTAAAAACCAGGCACATTTCAGAAAAAGATTGCAAGCATTTCTAGACGAAGTGTATGTAGAAGGAGTAGACATAGGACTTACAGAGCTTGACTATGTCTTGGTGGCTGCAAGTGCGGTGATTCCAGTTTTTGGCTTTAAAGAATGGCAGTACAACAATTTAAATGGCGTACTTATATATCCTGACAGCTTTAATGAAGACCTAAAATTTCATGATACCGCAGCCGACAAGCGTATTTTAGGGATGGTAGGCACAGGACAATTTGAAGGACAGATGATTTTAAGCCGGAAAGCTTTGCACAGCGGTTTTAGCAATAAGACAGATAAATTAAATACGGGTATCCACGAGTTTATACATCTTATCGATAAAACGGATGGCCTTACAGATGGTTTGCCTAAGCGGTTAATACCTCATAAATATTCTTTGCCTTGGCTTCATTTAATGCATAAAGAAATGGAAGCTATCAATAATAAAAAATCTGATCTTCGTTCTTACGGTGGTACGAGTCAACAAGAGTTTTTTGCTGTCGCAGCAGAGTACTTTTTTGAGCGACCTAAACTGCTAAAAAGGAAACATCCAGCATTGTACAAAATGCTTGAAGACTGTTTTCAAACGCAATCTTATAGTTCGTGGTAAAAAGCAAGTATTTATAATATCAGTAAGAAATCAAGCAAGTATGCGTGGCAGTGAAAGTAACCTTCATCTACTTAGGTTCCATAATTAAAAATACCGCGGTACTGTCGCCTATATTCATTACCTCGTGCCAATCTGTTGTATCATTGTAAAAATGGAAACCTGCAGGAATATCAACGTCTCTGGTTCCTGTTGTATCGGTGATTCTAAACTTACCCCCCACTAAGGTGTAGCCAAAATGCATGGGATGATAGTGCTTTTCATGACCTACTCCTGCCGGAAACGTGCACTTTAAGGTTCTAAGGTTTTCGTTTTCTTCTAGCACTTCGCAAACAGCCACTCCTTTCCATCCCGCCTCTAGAGGGTCTGGAAGATTACTTTTTTCCTCGCAACCATAGAGTAACACTCCCACCAAGAAGAATAGCATGCTTGATAAATAAAATGTATTGACCTTGCTTAGATTTCTTTTTATCATTAGTATAATATATTATCCAGAGTCCAGTCTATCTTTTTCTCCATCGTGGTAAATTTACAGTCTGAAAAGGATATTTCATATACTTCTCTCCTAAAATCAATAAGCTCCATATTAGTATAGACGATATCGTTCTGCACATCTGCTAGTAATTGCCCAGTACTCGAGTAAATAATATTTAACAAAATACCGAAGACCCTATTGGCAAATTTGATTTAAAGAGTGCTCACGCTAAAAAGGCTAAAAATAATAAGGGCATTGGTTTTAAAATTCTAGATAAAACTACGCGAGTTCATCGGCCTTTAAAACCTATAATGAGGGATTACACTTTTGAGTGAGGTAACATTAAACAAATATTTCCGAAGAAATAAGAAACCTTTTAAGATTTCTTTACAAATAGATAGTACCCATTCACTAGTAAAATAGCCACATTGGTAATTATTATAGGAATACTACTTAGCAGTGTCCCGTACGCCACAAATAGGGCACAACCCACAGAGTTAACGAGTCGCAACCTGCGCATATCTTTATTAAAAAATGAAAGTAAGACGAAGAAACTGGCGAGATAGCCTATAATTTCGGTGGGATTGATTTCCATATGAGCTTGTGTTATATTCAATAATTTATAGCAGCAAATTTAATCGTTCCTCAACTCCTTAGGCAAAATCCTGTGAAACTTTTTAACCCTTGTTGTAAAAATATTTTTTCAAATTTCGTGGCATTGTTAATGCTTTTTTGAGATGTAAAAGTATATATTTCAACAAAATTATTTTGACTTAGTTCTCGTCCAGCTCTTATAGTTATGTCCCCATAATGCAAATAAGAGAATGATGGCGTAACACGGAATTAAAATCCAGTAACTGCTTGTTGATGCTTGTGCCATGGCATCTGCCTCCTGCAAGCCGTCTGTAATTAATTCTTGCTTATTTGCATCTACCATCCTACCATATAAAGGCGGGATAATGGCACCACCCGAAATTGCCATAATTAAAAGTGCTGATGCTGTCTTCGTAAACTTCCCTAATCCCTGTAAAGTCAATGGCCATATTGCTGGCCATACTAGTGCATTTGCAATACCTAAAGCAGCTACAAATATTACAGATGTGAAACCCGTCGTATTTAGAATGCAGACACTAAAAACAATACCCAATATGGCGCTTGCGATTAAAGCTGTTTTTTGTTTTACATATTTAGGTATTAAGAAAACTCCCAAAGCATAGGTTGCGACCATTGCTAATAAGGTATAGGTTGTAAAATATTTAGCTTCTTCACCAGTAAACCCGAGTGAAATACCATAGGCGATAATCGTATCCCCAGCAATTACCTCAGCACCTACATAAACAAATAGCGCTAAGACCCCCAACCATAAATTTGGGAATTGAAAAATACTTGTTTTGGCCGTTTCCCCTTCCGCTATTGCTTCATTTTCATCTGCTTCCACATTAGGTAGTGGTGCTTTTCTTATTAAGACCCCTAATAAAAACAATACAATTGCCATGACTAAATAAGGCATAAAAACGCTGTCTGCCATGGTATCGAGTAACACCGTTTTTTCTGATAAGGTCGCGCCACTTAATTTTTCTTTTGTTTCATCAATTCCTGATAATAGTAATGCTCCAAAAATAAGAGCTCCCAAGGCACCTGCTGTTTTATTGGCAATTCCCATAATTGCAATACGCTTCGCACCACTCTCAATAGGGCCTAAAATAGTAATGTAAGGGTTTGCTGCTGTTTGTAAAATGGTCATCCCTACGCCTTGAATAAAAATACCAGCTAAAAACACCCAGTAGGTTCTTGCTTCTGCTGCGGGTATAAAAACCAAAGCACCAACTCCCATAATAATTAAGCCTAAAGACATTCCTTTTTTGTAACCTATTTTATTTAAGAGATAAGAGGCAGGTAATGCCATTAACACAAATGAAATATAAGAGGCAGACGCTACTAAATAAGACTGTGCATCTGTTAGTTCATTTATCGTTTTCATAAAAGGAATGAGCGCCCCGTTGATCCAGGTCACAAATCCGAAAATGAAAAATAAACTCGCAATAATTACAATTGCTACCGTGTTGTTTTTTTTATTCATATAGCTTTACTTAAAATACTAGTTGATTGTTTTTAAGACTCGGTTTACAAAATACAACAATTTTTGATTTTCCATTTTGAGTAAAATATGTGCCTATAGTACTGACGTATTTTTCCTTAAAAGTTCTTTCTATACTGTTTCAGAAAAAATTCTATCAATTTGAATTGATTTTTGGTGCTGTCTAGGCTGTGTTCTGTGTAGTTTGTTTTGAAATACCTATCGTTATTTAGGTAATCTGTCAAAAAGCGTGGCCCCATTATCTATATCATTGTTTGTACCGATAAAAGCAATTATTTATGATGACAGGTGCAAATGAATCTTTTCCCATTAGCAATGCGCTCCCTTCACTGCCTATGTATTCTGGGAAAACTGGTCTAGAAGTAAAAAAGGTGAGCAATAGTCTGTAAAGCACTCATATATACATTGGCAAATACCTGACGGATTAAATTACCTATAGGTAAACCATAACCGGCTTTGGCAGCAAACAAACTTTTGTCTTTTGGTAAATTATCCCTATTACTTAGGTTCCCTTTTATTATGGCCTTATTTACTGGTTCTTTAAATAGTATGGTTTTGCATAGGTGCAAATAAATTTTTTGTACTTACAAAAATTTCTAAAACCAATTTATAAGTAGCTCTGTAAACAGGAAGTTCTGTGTGTAATGCCATTTTTAAAAAATAAAAATCGTCCGCCTAAGGCGGCACTATTTAAATTACTCACCCACTCTTATTTCCTTAAAAGGTGTTCGTGAGACCGCTTCGCTAAATTGTTAAATAACTAAATTGTTAAAAAGCTCGAACAGCACGCACGAATTTTGTGCTGTCCTTAACGTAGTTGTACTGAAAACCATTGGAGAAACGCTGTAGCCACGCGACATTGCTATCGTCCTCCGTAGAACTCCAGTAGTAATTCCCGTTTAAAGCTGCTCCATTACCTCCAATATAATAATCACCATACATAAGGTTTAATTCTCTTTTGGTAGGTAGTCGCCAATCCATAAATTTTGCACCGTTAACATCGTGATTATTCGCATCGCTTAATAAATCGTTTGCCTCATACCAGCTGGAAAGCCCTTGGTCTCGCATTGCTACTACCAAACCGTGTTTACCACCATCACGAACTGCTATTACATAACCTCCTAACTCTGGGTAAAGGGTGTTTACAGTGTAGGTAGGTGTAGCATTCGTTTCAGAACTTCCTGATGTTTTTGCATACAATGCATAAGGCACACTTAATAACTGGCTTGCACCCGTCAAGGTGTAAGTATCACCTCCTTCTGGGTCCATTTCTGTTTGTATAAAATAACTATCTCCACCCCAGTCTATCGCAGCAAAATCACCACTAATCACACTTCCTGTACCTATCGCTAAAGTCACTAAACCATTATCATTGGTCGTGACTGTTTGCGTTTCTACATACACCGCTGTACCCGTTGCTGTGTTTTGTAAAATGCTTAATCGCATACCTACTGCTTGGTTATTAATTAAATTATCATTGCTGTCGCTCAAAACGGCCTGATAACTCATCTTTTCTGGAGATTGAGCAAAACTACTTGCAGTAATTAATACCGCTACTAAAAATGTAAATACTTTTTTCATAGGTAATCTTATTTTTTAATGGCGTCTGTTAATTTTTGTGCTGTTTTTAAGTATTCTAAATTTATGCTTTATACATAGTTTAAAACGTTGAAAGGTCTACATATTAAACAATCGTTATACGCTTTGTGCTTCCTCGTTTTTATTGGGCATTATAATATGCGAAGCTAACACTTAATTCATTAAGCATGAGATTTAATGTTAAGTGAGGATAAAAATGAGACCTAAAGTTTATCTAATACTTGGGGAATACGGCACTTTCGCGGTAATTTTAACTTTAAGCTTATGATTTGATTAATTGTTGTAAAATTATAATGAACATCTAATAGAATTCAATATCTAAAGATGATATTTAAAATCAAATACTATTGGCGCACTAAAATCTAAATATTCTGTACCTATGTTGTACCCAACGCACAAAAAAAGCCTTCACATTTCTGTGAAGGCTTTTTATTACTAGTAGCGGGAACTGGACTCGAACCAGTGACCTTCGGGTTATGAGCCCGACGAGCTACCTACTGCTCTATCCCGCGATGTTCGTTTGAAAACTTCAAACTTAACCCCAAATATTTCACTTTAGCTTTTAACTATACGGTTCATAATGCCACCGAAATTATTGGACTGCAAAGATACAAACCCTTTTTACGCTTTGCAAGAACAAAATGATAAATATTTAATATTTAAATAGCATAAATAGTAAATTCTCTATAGGTTCATCTAGGGTATGTAATTATTGCTTCCGCAGTCTAACTTTAGGGGCTGCTTCTGCATTAAAAACTACCTCTTACCCTCAAGCTGTATGGCTTTAATTGCAGTAGTATATATGCTTTCGTTTTTAAAGTGCTTGTCTCATTATCATCTGAAAATTTCTGTTAACGCTTATATTATTGGAGCCTTAAGCAAGTTTATACACAATTATATTGTGTGTATGTCCTTTATTCTGAATCTCATTCATTGACCCCATACGTTTCTCCCTCACACGTGATAACCATAGACGGTGTGAAAGCAAAACACGAATGTCATTAATAATTATTTAAAATAGAATACTATGTGCATACCTTTTTCACCACTTGTAGACTGGGAAATGCGCACTTTTCTCATAGGCATCTGTGCACTAGTATGTGTTATTCTCATCGCAGTTGTACATCGTCTTTAGCAAAGTAAGGACAGCACTAAAACACCTGGAGAGGATGAAACGTTCCCTAAATATTTTTAGAAATATACTTTCTAAAAGACCTATGCAGGGTATGTATAGTCCCTTGAAGCGCAGGAGCCATTTATAAATACACCTGCTTATCTTCTTCAGCAATCCAACTCATCGCCTCCAATCTATCTTCCGTTTTAAAACTTTTTATGGTTGTAGATAAGAAAATATTCTCCAGTTTACTGCACATTTGCAACCATTTTCTATCTGTAACAAGTACGACTTTACTGAACTCTCCATGATGTTCTGTGTGAAACTTGATCCCTTTTAAGATGGCAGCAAATGAAAATTTTTCTATATTATCGTCCTCCAGATATAGATTTACTTTTATAAATTCATTCATTTTATCAAGAATCACTATGTGTAGCTTTTCAATCGCTTTCACATCAATATCATCACTAATTATAAAACCTACTATGTGATCTGCAAACGCAAAAGATGACGACATAAAATTAAAACGTGTTGGTTAATTTTTTAAGATACAAAATTATTGCTCAATGCTCGCTACAGAAAATTGAGACAACACAGCATTGTCGTAACTCACACTTAGCTCCATTGGGTTGCAACATACCTCACAGTCCTCCACATATGTTTGATGGGACACAGAAGTATCCAGCAACATAGAGATTTCTTCCCAGCAATACGGGCATTGAAAAAAGTGCTCTTCCATTTATATAATCTATCGTTTTTACTTCGGAAATAATAGTGCCTAACTCGCCGGTATTACTTGGACCATTTATCTAAGGACACAGTAACTACTTCCCATTCTTCCATAAGCTTCTTGACCATATCTTTCTTCTTTTGATACTTATCAAAAAAGTCTGGCTTGGCTATAGCCTCATCATAGTTAATGGCAAGTTCCACATCTATTTCTTTAACCTCTCGTTCTAGCTTATTGATAGTAGACTCTATCTTACTCAACTTATTGGTGAGTGATTTAATTTTCTTTTGGGCCTCATAGGACTGCTTCCCGCCAGCCGCATCTGCTTTAACCTCTTTAGCTACTACCGTACGTTTTTCTGCCTCACGTAGGTTCTCTATATTTCGTTGCTCTAAGAAATAATCAATATCGCCTAGATACTCTTTTATCTTATGATCTTTAAACTCGTAGACTTTGTCTGTCAAGCCTTGTAAGAAATCTCTATCGTGACTTACTAACAACATCGTCCCTTTAAAGTTTTTACACGCGTCTTTTAGTACATTTTTAGACTTAATATCAAGGTGGTTTGTTGGCTCATCCATTACCAGCACATTAAATGGCTGCAGCAATAATTTTGCTAAGGCGAGACGATTACGCTCCCCTCCACTTAATACACGCACATACTTATCTACTTCATCCCCTCTAAAAAGAAAAGACCCTAAGATGTTTCTAACCAGTGGTCGTGTTCGTTCATCTGCGGCATCAAGCATGGTATCTTCTACCGTTTTTGTACCGTCTAGATAGTCTGCTTGATTTTGGGCAAAGTAGCCTATCTGTACATTATGACCTAGCTCTAAAACCCCGCCATGCGGAATTTCATCCACAATAATTTTTGCTAAGGTTGATTTTCCTTGTCCGTTCTGTCCAACAAATGCAACTTTTGCATCACGCTCGATCATCAGGTCAACCCCTCTTAATACTTCTTTATCACCGTAACTTTTTGAAATGTTTTTGGCCTCAATGACTACTTTACCTGGAATAACACTAATAGGAAAACGTAGCGACATCACAGAGTTGTCATCTTCATCTACTACAATACGGTCTATTTTATCTAGCTTCTTTACAAGCGATTGTGCCATCGTTGCCTTACTGGCCTTGGCCTTAAACTTTGAGATCAACTTTTCTGTATGCTCGATCTGCTTTTGCTGATTTTTTTGAGAAGCCAATTGCTGCTCACGAAGTTCTTGTCGCTGCACCAGATACTGTGTATATGGCTTATTATAGTCATAGATTTTCCCAAGTGAGATTTCGATCGTTCTATTGGTCACATTATCTAAAAACATTTTATCGTGACTTACCACCACAACGGCACCTTGATAGTTTCTTAAAAACTCTTCTAACCATAAGATAGATTCTATATCTAAGTGATTGGTAGGCTCATCTAGGAGTAGGATATCATTGTTCTGGAGTAATAATTTAGCAAGCTCGATACGCATACGCCATCCTCCAGAAAAAGTCTCTGTAATCTTATTAAAATCTTCTCTTTGAAATCCTAGTCCTTGTAAAATACGCTCCGTCTCTCCTTGATAATTATACCCGCCGTGTATCTCATATTGCTGCTGCACCTCATTGAGGTCAATCATCAATTGGTTATAGCCTTCGCTCTCATAGTCCGTTCTCGTGGCTAACTGCGTATTTATCTCCTCAAGCTGCTTCTCGTATTTTTTAATTTCAATAAAAGCTTGGTACGACTCCTCTAAAACGGTACGGCCTTTTGTAAAATCTATATCCTGTTTTAAGAAACCAATAGACACCTCTTTATCCATGGCAATAGAACCCTCGTCATATTCCTGTTCGCCAGAAATAATTTTAAGCAAGGTAGATTTACCCGCTCCGTTCTTCCCAACGAGTCCTACACGGGTTCCAGCACCTAATTGAAAAGTGATTTTTTCAAATAGATACTCGCCTTGAAATGAGACAGATAAGTTATGTATATTAAGCATAGATAGTATTGATTAAAAAGAACACAATCGCTGCATTCATTTTTTGCAAAGATGCTTAATTTTGCAGAGCAAAAAAAATTTGTATTAGCCCGAAATCTTACTATTTCAATTTTGTAAAATAAGCCACTTATTAATATCTATCAGAAATTTCATAAAATCTAATATAGCATGAAAGGAACCAAACTTTATAGCATTTTTACCAGCACCTGTCCTGTTTGTCATATAGGTAAAATGTATACCAATAGTAATCCCTATAACATTCCAAAAACACTAGATATGCATGAGCGTTGCTCCCATTGTAATACTAAATATAAAATGGAACCTTTCTTCTTTTATGGTGCAATGTACGTGAGTTATGGTGTTGGGGTTGCCATCGCCACCATTACGTTTGTACTCGTATATTTGGGGCTTCAGTTTAGTATATTTGCTTCGTTTATGTCATTAATTGCTACATTAGTGCTGTTGTTCCCAATAACAGCAAGGATCTCAAGAAATATCTGGATTAACATGTTTTTAAAATACGATAAGGAGAAAGCTAAGGTTTCAGAAAACGATTGATGTCTATGGCTGAAGGCAGCTCGACTCCCTCCTCTAATTGCTGAAACAACCACAAAGAAACTAAGGGCGCCATAGAAAGCCCTCTCGTTCCTAATCCATTTAAAAAAGCAACCTGAGGGGTGTCTCTCAATGCTCCAGTAAGCGGCCTTCTATCTTTTATAGTAGGACGTACACCCGCAACTTGAGCTACGACTTCAAAAGGACAAGAAATCATTTTATTTAATTTTGAAAAGATTTCTTCGCGCTTCTCCATAGATATTGCGCTATCATATACGTGGCGATCATAAGTAGCCCCTATTTTATACAGGTCGTCCCCTAAGGGTATCAACATCATTCCTCCTTTAAGAATACTCGCTACCTTCAGTTTTGGCGCTTTTACAATAACATAATCTCCTTTATTTCCAATAAAAACAGATTTATTAGTAAACGGTCCTTGGTATGGATAAAATGGATTGTCGATTACTTTTGCGCCTTCCGCAAAAACAATGTGCGTCGCTTCCCATTCTTTATAGTGTACTTTATTTTCTTCTAGCGTGACTTGAGAATAATCAAACACCGCTTCTATAAATGTTCCTTCTTTTCTTAATCGCTCCGCATAGGAGGCAAGTAATTTTGATGCGCTTAAAAGATGTCCCCCTTTAACTGCGCCCAGCTTAAAAGGAGCGACCACACTATCGTTTTGTGAAGATTCAATAGAAGGGTTTAGAAACGTTTTAAGTTCGTTTCGATCACTCGCAATCATCCAGTCATTTTGCTCTTCTATTGAGTTTAAAATGCGCTCTATTTTTACTTCGGAAATGAGCTGCTCATTAAGATGGCGCTCTATTTCTTTATAAAAAGGGATGGCTTTCTGTTGAAATTCGCTGGCCCTCCAAGCTGCCGTAAACCGTTTAAGCACTGTAGGATTTAAAACCCCTCCAGATGTGGTTGTGGCTCCGTCCTTTTTATCTGCTATGACAACAAATGATTTATTGGCACGTCGCAACGTTTCAGCAAACGAAAGGCCGGCAATGCCAAACCCTACAATAAGATATTCTACGTTCTTCACGAACCAAAGATACTTTTTAACGGGTTTGAACCCTTCATATTTCAGCATAAAAAAAGCCCCCTAAATATAGGAGGCTTTATATAATATACTAGAATATTATTAGTAGTTCCAGAGGTCAATCTCGATATTACGTATTTGTTCACGTATACGGTCTGACTCTAAGAGTTGCATTAATGAGTTATCAACGATATATTCATTTACTTCTCTATCGCCTTGAACGTTATCTTCTTTGTAAACCAAGCCGCTAAAGCGTCTTGAGTTTAAGAGATGATCGTAAGATATAGGTTGTGATGTGTTTCTACGGTTGAAAGCTTTTGCATTATGCAACGTCTCACGAGCTGATGGAAAAAATACCCAAAAAAGCTCCACTGTATCTTCAGATCCACCTCCACCTTCGAGAGATTTAGATCGTGCTTCACCTGCTACTGGACAAAGCCCTAACAAACGATACTTTAGCTCTCCTTGACGCTTGTCTAGGTACCAAAGACCTCTCATTTTCCATCCTTCGATATCTGCAGCATCTAGCGTAAATTCACGCACAAACTGAGGATCTAAGGCTTCACCTGCGTTAATCTGATCGTAACCACCATCTAGGGTATCACGATATACTAACGAAGCATCTAGATCACTTAGTGTTCTCTTTTCTGTAAAATAAGAATCTGCATATACTTCCGTGATTTCACCGCTTTTCATAGCGCCTACTAGCACATCGTATAATGACCTTCTTTCACTACCTATGTTATTTGTATCTATAGGGTAGTACAAAGGAAAGTTTACACGTTCATCAAGATCAACAAACTCCCAGGTAGTTTTTGACCACAGCACATCACGTTCATCAACGTAACCGTATGGAAGCGGCTCATCGTTATCATACTCGATTTGAGCTGCTGTCTTTTTACCTATTTCGTCTGGCGTTTTTGCGTTTAATATATTGATCTGCGCTACAGATGTAGCAGCAGCAAATAAAGCAATCGCACCAGTTAAAACAACATTTTTAATATTCATAGTGTAGTTTTTTAATTCTAGTTTGTCAATTCAATACAGATAGGAGATATCTTTCTAAGTCTATACCCTGAGTTACCAGCGATCTTAGCTTGAATATCAAATATTTGCACTGTTTCGCCACGTTTAGCTCTTTTTAACGAACCTTTTGCTGCAGCATCTAATTTTCTACCATTTACTCGCACTGTAGGTTGTCCAGAAACTTTAAAGCTGAAACCAGAAACGTTTAAGTTAAGGTCAAAATCAAAATCAAGTAGTTGTGCACCAATAGAAGAAATCTCTAAACCTTGGCGTTGCATTTTTACACAACCTCCATCACCATCTTCACTACGAATGGTTCCAGTAGGTCTTGGGATATCCTTAATACGAAACGTAGCTTTATCGTTTACAGATCCACCACCCGGTAGTTTACCAGTAACACTAATCGTTACTTCACGTCCAGTACCAGGATTCATTGTATAGGAAGATCCAGATTTTTTAGACAAACCAGGAGCCGAAGCATTAATATTTTTACCTTCAATACCAGCAAATGTAATGGTCATAGGGTTTGATACTCCTCTATACACTACATTCATCTTATCTGCGGCTATCGTAGCAGAATTTGGCTTACTGATTGTTGTAAATTTCTTTTCAACCTTAACTGGCACATCTTTACCATCTTGAGGATAAAAGAGTGTTCCTTTAATCGTGTGTTCACCTACACCACCTGCACCCACTTTAAGCGCTAGTTTTCCACCTACAAAAGAATACTGAGATTCTGTAAGCTTTCTACCATCTAAAGTTAATTCTACTTTTGATGGTTTTGTTGATTCATCAACACGTCCTAAAGAAAGCATACCGTCAAAAGTATCACTTGTATAGTAAGCTCCCTTAGTCGTTGTCATTACAGTTTCATAGTTTTCTTCAATAGAAGCTAATTGCTGTAAGTTTCCTGAAAGCAAATTAGACAATAACTCATTTTCTAAGGTCTTAACATCGTTTTGAGTCTGAGTCATCTTGGTGATTGATGAAATCATAGGGAATCCAATAAAGTTATAGGCAATAAAACCCTGTGTAGTGGCTGAAGGTCCTTCCCCTACTTTGATATCTGCAGTGCTAAAATCAGTATTGACCTGAGCCGCTAGTGCAGGATTATCAGTACCCATCAATGCAATCATACCATTTCTGTACGTATCCATTTGTGTAAGATACTGTTGTCCAGCCTCTGTCAAATCTCCACCTTCATAATAGGTTTGGTCTAGTAAACTAGACGTATCCATTGTTTCATAATCATTAGCATCATCTACACTTGCTGTTAACAAACCTTTCTGAGCTTCTAAATACGCAACATAATCATTGGATAGCTTGTTAGCCTGTCTTGCCGTAGCCGCCGCTTTCTTTGAATCTTCATTCTCATTCTCTTTAGCCGTTAAAGTTGCCAAAGCCTTCGAGTTTTTAGTTTCATAGTTTGTATTTGCTCTGTCCAATTTTTCATTAATTGATCCAAAAGCTGATAATACTTCTTTTGACATGTTTAATGCCAACATCGCGATGAAAACCAGATACATCAGGTTTATCATCTTTTGTCTTGCGGATAGTTGTCCTCCTGCCATTTTAAATTTCTTTTAAAATTAATATTTGAAAAACTATCTTATTTCGTGTTCATTGCTGACAACATACCACCGTATACTCCATTTAAAGAAGAAAGGTTTGTTGTTAGGTGCTCCATTTGAGATTTAAGTTGCTCAGCATTTTCTGCTACGCGTTCATGAACTTCAGCTTGACGGCTCGTAGACTCTACCTGTACTTTATAAAGACTATTTAAAGACTCCATTTGAGCAGCAGCCATTGCCATCTCTTCGCTATATTTTTTAGTAGAACTCATTGCTTCTGCAGTTGGCGCCATACCTTTAGCAACTCCCTCAAAAGACTTAATACTTGTAGAAAGGCTATTCATTAGCTCGCTATCAATACGCGCATCTTTTAACATTTCATCTAATTTTTTAGATAATATACCTTGAGCATCTTCTTGCTTTCCATTTTTACCCATGGTTTGACCACCTGCTAATTCTGGATAAACTAACGACCAGTCTAAATCTTCATCTATAGGTTCGAATGCAGAAATCGCAAAAATAATTGCCTCTGTTACAAGACCAACAGTAAGTAATGTGTTTCCATCAAAAGGGAAACCAAAATCCCAGTGAAGGATTTTAAATAATGCACCAATGATTACAATTGATGCTCCAAGCCCATAGGCCATGTTAAAAAGTCTTTTAGTTGATTTAGACTGTGCCATAATAAATAAGTTTTAGTTTAAGTTTAGTTTATAGTTTAATAAAAATTGGGGGTTATTAAATATTGAGGATTATCTCGCGTCGCCAAATTGTTCATTTAGCGTCACGTCTGTTCCTAAGTAATCTTGTACCGTTCTAAAACCGATATAGCTACGTGCAGAATCTGCATACTCATAGTCACGTGTGCTTACTTGTAGGAAGTAGGCAACGTCTTTCCAAGAACCACCACGCACTACTTTACGAGCATTGTCGTCGTCGTTCACACTTGGGTTCATAGAAGAAGAATATTCATAAGATGCGGCATCATAAGATGAGTTCACCCATTCAGACACATTACCTGCCATATTGAAAAGGTTATACTCATTAGGCTCATAGGCGTTTGCCTCTACAGTATATAAGGCTTGATCAGCTGCATAATCACCACGCAAAGGCTTAAAGTTTGCCAAGAAACAACCACGGTCATTTTTAGCATACGGGCCACCCCAAGGGAATGTTGCAGATTCTAGACCGCCACGGGCAGCATATTCCCATTCTGCTTCGCTAGGAAGACGGAAGGAGTTTACAAAATTGTTTCCTTTAGATTTCTGGAATGAATTCTTATATAAAGTTCTCCAAGCACAGAATGCCTTTGCTTGCTTATAGTTGATCCCTACAACCGGATAATCTCCATATGCTTCGTGCCAGAAGTAATCGTTATGCATTGGCTCATTATAAGAATAGTTAAAATCTTTAATCCATACCGTAGTATCTGGATAGATCATTAATTCTTCTTTCTTAATAAAGTCTTTTCTTCTTTTGTCTTGGCTTTTTGCTGCAGACTGTATATCCATATGGGTATACTGAAACTTTAATTTAGTTACATCTATAGTACGCTGCCCATTATAAGCTTCGTCAAGCGGGATGTACATACTGTCCATCACCTCAACATAATATTCATCTGGATACTCTTGAGTTTCCCAAATAATATCAATGTTACGATTAATGCGTCTTCCGGCATAAAAATCATCACCTAAACCGTAGTAGTTGTCTTCCATGTATTGATCATACGCAGATTTTTCATCGTCTTGATTGTCTTGGAAAGCAAAATCACCAATACCCCCGTCACCAGGAGTGGCTCCTACTTCGTCAGCAAGGACAGCCAGTTTTAAACGTACAGTTGAATCACGTACCCATTCTACAAACTGACGGTACTCAGCATTTGTAATTTCTGTTTCGTCCATATAGAAAGAACGCACAGTAACCGTTTTTGTAGGGGCATCGTTTACGGCAACGAAATCATCGTCTGCCTTTCCCATAAGGAAAGAACCACCAGGAACTAGAGTCATTCCAAAGGGTTTTTCGGGGAACCATTTTTTACCTTTTGCTCCTATCAATTCTCCTCTATCACTAGAGTTACAACTGAACAAAAAGGTAGCGATCGCAGCTAATGCAATAAACTTCTTCATAGATATTTAGGTTAAATTCGAGATTTTAAGGAGGTAAACCTATTTAAAAATTGTGTAATACACAACTTAAAAGTTATAAAATCCTTAATTAAATTTTGATTACAGTTGACTATTTAAACTTCATTCTTCCTGCGGGCCTTATACCACCGTTCGGGGATTTCCTGCTGGATTGCACCTAAATATTCGCCATGGGTGCAAGGTAATAACGTATGCCTTTTTAATTTATTATTGACTTTAGAAATAAAAGGCAACTCTATCCACCAACGCCCTGTTTTACTGCTCTTCTTAAATGTTAAAATTTCATCATCTATAGGTACTTTGTACGTCGTAAAGCAGTTTTCATCGTTAAAGTCATCATCTTTCACTCGAAAACTAACCCCTTCAATAAAGTACCAAATTACCTGCGCAATTAGCATCGAACCACTTTTACTTTCTGTACCTCCATTTAGCTCATAAATACCAAAAGATTTTACTTTATTGCTTATTCCAGCATATCTAGACACCGCACAAATCTCTCTTCCGTCAAATCCATTAGGACTTTCGTCCCCAGAAATTGATAAAAAAGCACCTTTTAAAGCAGTAGCATCTAGCGTAACAATATCTGCATCCCTTAAAATAGGCTCTACTGCTGTAATATCTGCCACGACATCACCGAGTCTATATGCATCAAAGTACAACTTCTCCATGAGCATAATCTCCTGTGGTGGATTGTAGTAGGACTGATATCCTAAAGCGCTGTAGTTAAAAAGGTTGAAGGGTTCATCTACGATAATTTTACCCACGTAGGATTTATTATTTATGGGCTGATCTGCATCTCCTAGGTCAAAACGGCTGTCAACGTTCACAAAGTTGACCATTTTCCCCAAGTTATCATAAGCTCTATATTGACTGTAGGCCATATCTTGGCTTCCTCCTAAAATAATTGGGATTACATTTTTAAGCAATAATTCTTCGGTTACTTGCTTAACTGCAAAGAGCGTGTCTTCTATAGAATCTCCTTTATCTATATCACCTAAATCAATGATTTTTCCAGACCAATTACCTGGGTATAAAGAATAAAGCGCTTTTCTGAAATTTTCAAAATTCACCTCAGCGCCCATATAATTAACATCGTTCCGGTTTTCACGGATTCCGAAAATAGCGAATTTTGCTTCTAAGACGACTGGCAAGATACCAGCCTCCATATGAAGATCTATCTGTTTCCCCAAAGTCCCAACAGGCAACACTTCACGATGCGCAATTACAGATTTTGAAACGGGACTTAAGTATTCTTTCAAAGGCTTTTTATGATAAGTGAGTATTTGATATCGGGATATTAATATGCGTTATCAGTTGTGTGACATCAAGTAACATAAGCGTTTTTCCTCCATCATTTCCTACTTCCTGTCTCTTGATTCATTAAAAAAGTCAACCCAAGTAAAATTCCAGCTTCACTTTTAATTTTTTTTTCTACTGATAATTTCTGAACCTCCATAAGCTTTGGAACAGAATAACAAGATCACGCCGCCACTGCAACTGTTTACTTCTTCTTAGTCGCCGCTTTCTTCTTGGCTGGAGCTTTCTTTTTAGCCGGAGCTTTCTTTTTAGCTGCAGTTTTTTTCTTCTTCGGTGCGTTTTTCTCTAGAATGCCTTGCGCTTCTTCAAGTGTCATTTTTTCAGCTTCTGTAGTTTTTGGCAACTCGACTTTCGTTTTCCCTTTGAGCAGGTTATACCTTCCCCATCTGGCTTTCTCTAATCGTATTCCTTCTTCCTCCCAGTTATGGATCACCTTATCAATTTCTTTTTGCTTTTTATGTTCAATAAGCTCAATAACATCTGCTTCGCTTAAATTATCATGGTCATATTTCTTATTGACATTGATAAACATATTGTTCCATTTAATGAATGGTCCAAAACGACCTTTTCCTTTCTGTACAGGCAGGTCTTCATACATATAAATAGGAGCATCCGCTTTTTTCTTTTCTTCAATAAGCTCTTTTGCCATCGCCATATCTACATCTAAAGGATCTTGCCCTTTAGGAAGAGACACAAACATTTTTCCCAAACGCACATAAGGTCCAAAACGTCCGTTACTCACCTCTACTTCTTCTCCATCATAAACCCCTAGTGTTTTTGGCAACTTAAATAAATCCATCACTTCTTCAAAAGTGACCAAGTGTAGCTGCTGATCTGGACGTAAACTTGCAAATTTCTTCTCCTCATCATCTGCAGCGCCTATTTGTGCCATTGGACCAAAACGCCCTAATCGAACTAAAACAGGTTTTCCAGTTTCTGGGTCATCCCCTAAAATACGCTCACCACTTTCTCTATCTGCATTTTCTTTTACATCTTCTACAGTAGGATGAAACTTATCATAGAAGTCTTTCATCATCGTCTTCCACTTCAAATTTCCGTCTGCAATATCATCAAAATTTTGTTCCACTTTTGCGGTGAAATTAAAATCCAATACATTAGAAAAATGCTCCACCAAAAAGTCGTTTACAATCAACCCAATATCTGTTGGGACCAATTTTCCTTTGTCCGACCCTACTGTTTCGGTTAGTTGTATATCTGTAACAGATTCAGCTTCTTGTGTCATCTGTAAATAAGAACGCTCTACCCCTTCTATCGTTCCCTTTTCAACATAGTTTCTGTTGATAATAGTAGATATTGTTGGCGCATACGTAGACGGACGTCCAATACCTAGTTCTTCCAATTGCTTTACTAAAGATGCTTCTGTAAAACGGTACGCTGGTCTTGAAAAACGCTCTGTAGCGGTAATATAATTTTTATTTAGGTCGTCGCCTTCATTAAGATTTGGCAACATTCCTTCTTGTTCTTCTTCTTCAAAATCAGTCCCCTCAAGGTACACTTTTAAGAAACCATCAAACTTGATCATCTCTCCGTTAGAAGTAAACTGCTCTTTTAATGTATTTGCGCCGTGAATTCCAATTTTCACATTGGTACGCTCCAATTGCGCATCACTCATTTGCGAAGCTAGGGTTCGTTTCCAAATCAGATCATACAAACGTGCTTGATCATTTTCCACATTTACGCTGTGCTTAGACATATCTGTCGGTCTAATCGCTTCGTGAGCTTCTTGTGCTCCTTTAGCCTTTCCTTTATAGTCACGTGGATTGCTATATTCTTTTCCGTAAGATTTTGAGATTTCTGCAGCGGCTGCTTTTTAGCATCTTTAGATAGATTTACACTATCTGTTCTCATATAAGTAATTAGACCAGCCTCATACAGGCGCTGAGCAATCGTCATGGTTTTTCCTACTGAGAAATATAATTTTCTGGCCGCTTCTTGCTGCATCGTCGAAGTCGTAAATGGTGCAGCTGGAGATTTTTTAGCGGGTTTTTTAGCAAGACTAGCTACATCATAAGATGCGCCTATATTTTTTTCTAGAAAGGCTCTCGCCTCTTTCTCGGTAGTAAAGTTCTTGGCAAGTTTTGCTTTAAACTTACTTCCGTCCACAGATAAAAACTCTGCATCTATTCTATAAGAGCCTACCGCAGTAAAACCTTCAATCTCACGTTCGCGCTCTACTATCAATCGCACTGCGACAGATTGCACACGTCCGGCAGACAATCCACCTTTTACTTTTCTCCATAAAACAGGAGACAGCTCATACCCCACTAATCTATCTAATACACGTCTCGCTTGCTGAGCATCTACCAGATTATAATCTATTTTTCTAGGGTTTTCAATGGCTTTTAGTATCGCCGTCTTCGTAATCTCGTGAAAAACAATTCGTTTTGTATTCTCGTCTTTCAGGTCTAATTCTTCTGCTAAGTGCCACGCAATTGCTTCTCCTTCTCGATCCTCATCACTAGCCAGCCAAACCATATCAGCCTTCTTTGCTTCCTTCTTTAAATCTGCTACCAGCTTCTTCTTATCACTGGAAACTATATATTTAGGAGAAAAATCACCCTCGACATCTACACCTAACTCCTTGGAGGGTAGATCTGCTATATGCCCAAAACTGGACGCTACCTTATAATCTTTTCCGAGAAATTTTTCAATGGTTTTTGCCTTTGCAGGGGACTCAACAATCACTAAATTTTTTGCCATAATGTGTAAAATTGGGATACAAAAGTATGCGAAATTTTTTTATACCTTAATAAATATCTCAAATTTAGCAAGAGATTAGCCAAACACTCCCTTTTTTAAACTTCGGAAATTTTCAGCCTCGAAGCCCGTGTTCGCTGATTAAAAAAGTTGCTTCTGCGTTAAGAAAGCAGTTATAAAAAATTATTTATTTTTCAATAAACACTATTTCCGAAGCACTTATGCTGTCCCTGTTTCTATTAATCTGTATCAAACCCAATCGTTTCTTTATATACGTAATAGTAAACGATGTAGCTAAAAAACGCTGTTGTGATAATACCTATATAACAAGCGACAAATCCTAAGGATGCCATTAGTCCGCTCACGATAAATAATCCAAATAGGACACCCCAGTATTTATTACCTAATTTAAAGCTAGCCTTCACCATATCAGCCACGCTTAATTCTGGATTGAATATAAAAATTGGGGTAATCAAGGTAAGGGGCACCATCACGTAAAAAACAGGAAGAAAACACGCTATTGTAGCTAAGAGCGTGATCCCCGTAGTCGCGAGAGATAAAACAATTATCTTCCCGAAATGCTCTTTTGCAATTGTAAAATAGCCGCCTATATCATCGTTGTTCCCTAAATCTTTATTTTTCAGAAATTTTAAAAAATGGCCAAAAATAGAAACACTTAAAACCTGCATAACAAATGACATTACTAAGATTACGAGCACCCAAACAATAAGGAAGGGCGGAGCCATATCTTCAAAAACATTTGCTTGATTATAAGAATCCCCCATGTTCTGCATCATACTGATATACTCTGGAAGGATGGGCAGGTAGACAATAAGCATAAATGGAATCACAATCGCGATGCTTATTAACATATGTAAGATACCTTCAGAAATTACCTTTTTATACATATCAAAACTCTTAGATATGATATCTCCAAAATCTGGGTTTGAAGATTGCGCTATTTTTTTGAAAATTTTGTGTTCCATTGAATTGGATATTTTAGTTTATCTATTAGTTAGTTGTAAATATAATAAAATGTTATCTGCCACTTTGTCAGAATTTATTCTTTATACCTATCTTTGCACGCTAGTTGAACAGTCACAGATAACGCTTGAGATTACCGCTATGGAAAAAACAATCGATGAAAAAGTACAAGGCAATGCCCTAGAACTAGCTCCTAAGCAGAAAAACACACGTAAACTCTTTATTGAGAGTTACGGTTGTGCTATGAACTTTAGCGATAGCGAAATCGTAGCATCCATACTTAGCGAACAAGGTTTTAATACGACCCAAATACTGGAAGAAGCAGATCTTGTTCTAGTAAACACCTGTTCCATAAGAGACAAGGCAGAACAAACGGTACGCAAGCGTCTCGAAAAATATAACGCTGTAAAACGCGATATCAACCCAAAAATGAAAGTGGGTGTTCTAGGCTGCATGGCAGAACGCTTGAAAGAAAAATTCTTGGATGAAGAAAAAATTGTAGATATGGTCGTTGGACCAGACGCCTACAAAGACCTCCCTAATCTTTTAGCTGAAGTTGAAGCTGGCAATGATGCGGTTAACGTAGTGCTATCTAAAGACGAAACCTATGGAGACATTTCTCCTGTACGTTTAAACACAAATGGTATAAACGCTCTTGTAAGTATTACTAGAGGCTGTGATAATATGTGCACCTTTTGCGTGGTTCCTTTTACAAGAGGGCGCGAACGTAGCCGTGACCCAAAGAGTATTCTTAAAGAAATAAATGATCTTGCCACTAACGGGTATAAAGAAGTAACACTGCTAGGGCAAAATGTAGATAGTTATTTATGGTATGGCGGCGGACTCAAAAAAGATTTCAAATCTGCTTCCGAAATGGAAAAAGCTACTGCTACTTCCTTTTCACAATTACTAGAACTTGTTGCCACGGCACAACCGGAAATGAGAATTCGCTTTTCTACCTCAAATCCGCAGGATATGACCGAAGACGTTTTTCATGTAATGGCAAAGCACAAGAACATTTGCAAGCACGTGCACTTACCCGTGCAAAGTGGAAGCAATCGCATTTTAAAAGAAATGAACCGCCAGCACAGCGTAGAAGAATATCTAACACTGGTCAACAGAATGTGGGAAATTATTCCGGAAGCAAGTATTTCACAAGATATGATTATAGGTTTTCCTTCAGAAACAGAAGAAGATCATCAAGATACCTTAGCTTTAATGGAGCAAGTGAAATTTGCTTTTGGTTATATGTATAAGTATTCTGAAAGACCAGGAACAATGGCGGCTCGCAAATTTGAAGATGACATCCCAGAAGTAACCAAGAAAAGAAGATTATCTGAAGTGGTAGATCAGCAAAGAAAGAATGGAGCGTACAGAACACAACAATTTATAGGCAAAATAACTGAAATACTCGTAGAAAAAGAATCAAAGAAAAACCCAGACCAATGGAGTGGTCGTAATGAACAAAGCATCGTAGCAGTATTCCCAAAAGGAGATTACAAACCAGGTGACTTTGTACAGGTAAAGATAAACAGTTGCACCAGTGCAACGTTAATAGGAGAGGCCGTTTCCTAGACCCCGCTAGGAAGCCAGTACATATTTAGAATTTAGTGTAGTTCCACAATGGAAAAGCACCGCTAACTTAAAGCTTAGATTCCCGCTAATACGGGAAATACATATGGAAAGTATACAAGCAACAAAACAACGATTTGGTATTATTGGGAATGACCCTAAGCTCAATCGTGCCGTAGAAAAAGCAATCCAAGTAGCGCCAACAGACATCTCTGTATTGGTGACAGGAGAAAGCGGTGTGGGTAAAGAAAGTATTCCTAAAATCATACATGCTTTATCACATAGGAAGCACCATAAATATATTGCGGTAAACTGTGGAGCAATTCCAGAAGGGACGATAGATAGTGAGCTTTTTGGTCACGAAAAAGGAGCATTTACGGGAGCTACTTCTACTCGTAATGGTTATTTTGAGGTAGCAGATGGTGGTACCATTTTTCTTGATGAAGTAGGAGAATTGCCCTTGCCTACTCAAGTGCGTTTATTACGTGTGTTGGAGAATGGCGAATTTTTAAAAGTGGGCTCGTCCAGCCTTCAAAAAACCAACGTACGCATTGTTGCGGCCACAAACGTGAAGATTGTAGAGGCAATAGAAAAAGGGAAATTTAGAGAAGACCTTTATTATAGACTGAGCACGGTAGACATTAATTTACCCCCACTAAGAGAACGAAGTGAAGACATTCATTTGTTATTTAGAAAATTTGCCTCAGACTTTGCTCAGAAATACAAGATGCCAACTGTTAGATTAGAAGAGCAAGCCATTAGCTTATTACTTCAATATAGATGGAGTGGAAACATAAGACAATTGCGTAATGTGGCAGAACAGATTTCTGTACTAGAAACAGAAAGAAGTATTGACTATAAAACACTCAAGCACTACTTGCCAAACATGGGCAGTAATTTACCAGCAGTCATTGGTTCAAAGAAATCTCAAAGTGATTTTAGTAACGAGCGAGAGATTCTTTACAAAGTTATGTTTGACATGCAACGGGATGTGAACGATCTTAAAAAGCTTACGATGGAGTTAATGAACTCTACTAATTCTTCGGAAGTAAAAGAAGAAAACTCTACTTTGATTAATAAAATATACTCCAAGGAGCACGACCACGAAGAACAATTAGCTGCGATTGTGGAAGACGATTATTCTGATGACAACTCAGATGTGGAGGTACTTAATATTTCAGAAACACCAGAACAGAAATCCAGCAAGTATGATTTTGCCGAAGAGATTGAAGAAGAAGAAAATTTATCCTTGCACGAGAAGGAGCTTGAACTCATTAAAAAATCGCTCGAAAAATATAAAGGAAAGCGAAAAGACGCCGCAGATGAACTTGGGATAAGTGAACGCACACTTTATAGAAAGATTAAACAATATAATTTGTAATTTAGCTGTTGTAATTTATATGAAACAAAAACTGCGACACATAGCGATCATTAGTTTTACCTTTTGCTTATTCTTAGTACTAAACGGCTGCGGAGCTTACTCATTTTCTGGCGCGAACATAGGCCCAGACATAAAGACATTTCAGGTAAATTATTTTCAGAATAATGCAGCAAATGTGCAGCCTGGTATTGATCGTGATTTTACTTTAAAGTTGCAAGACCTCTTGCTTAACCAAACAAGTTTAGATCTTGTCACGAATAACGGCGATTTGTTATATGAAGGCGAAATTGTAGAATTCTACACTGCCCCTATTACAGCAACTTCACAAAGTACAGCGGCCCAAAACCGGCTCACCGTAGGCGTCAATATTCGGTTTTATGACACTAAAATACCTGACAACGACTTTGAGCAACGCTTTTCTTTTTACTTTGATTATCCAGGAACTACGCAACTCATAGGCTCATCATTAGACTCGGCACTCGACGAAATTTTTGAACGCATCACACAAGATATTTTTAATAAATCACTCGCAAAATGGTAAGTTGTGAATAAAGAAACGTACACATACCTATTGGCAAACCCACAGGAGATAGACAAGGAGCATTTAAGTGATCTTGCACTCGTGTTGGACAAATATCCCTATTTTCAATCTGCGCGTGCTTTACAATTAAAAGCCTTTAAAAAAGAAAACAGTTTTTTATATAATGATGCGCTAAAGAAAACCGCCGCATACACGACAGACCGAGATGTATTATTTTCATATATTACATCTACCGCCTTTATTCAAGATCAGATTTCGCAAGCGATTATGGCGCATGAAGCCCAATGGAATGAGATTGACGTAGATCATCAAGATGTATCTGAAGAAGTGAGTCTTGCCCTCGACCGTGAGATGAAACAAGAACTTAAAAAGGCAAATGCAATCTTAGACCCTCATCTTTTTGAAAAGAAAAAGGAAGCGGTACTTACGATCTTAGGAAACGCAAGTGACCCTTCGGAAATTATAAGTCGTGAAGAACTTGCTACAGAAGAAGCTATTGCGATTGAAGAAAACGCGCCTATCCCCTTCACGAAAGAAGACACCCATTCATTTACAGAATGGTTAAAACTATCGCAAGTAGCCCCTATTATAAAAGAGGAAATCGAAGCTGATAAGCACATTTCTGAAGTAAAAAAAGCATCCGAAACGCGAGCAAAAGAGGTCTCCATGAAGGCCAGAAAGTTTCAACAGATAGAAAAATTTATAAAAGAGCAACCTAAAATTGTTCCAAAAGCAAAAAACGAGCCTTTCCCACAGTTAGCAATTGCAGATAGTGGAAGCCCAAAAGCCTTGATGACAGAGACTTTAGCAAAGGTATATTTACAACAAAAAAAATATGACAAGGCCATACAAGCTTATAATATATTAATGTTGAAATATCCCGAAAAAAGTGGTTTCTTTGCAGACCAAATTCGAGCAGTAAAAAATTTAGTTAAAAAATAAAAGCAATGAGTACGTTTACAATATTTTTAATTTTGATCATTTTTGTAGCATTTTTGCTAGTAATAGTTATAATGGTGCAAAACCCCAAGGGAGGCGGATTATCTTCTTCTTTTGGTGGCGGTGGAACGCAGCAATTAGGTGGTGTCAAGAAGACCACAGATTTCCTTGATAAGAGTACTTGGACTTTGTCTATTATCTTAATTGCATTAATCTTGCTTTCTAACATCCCCTTATTAGGAACAGGAGAAAACAATAGTGATTCTCGTGCACTTGACCAAGACGCGATTGACAATGTACTTCCTCCAACTGATCAAGCGTTACCTCCAACAACAGATACTGACGGAGCGACTAATTAAGATTCGTTTTACATAACATATCAAATGCCAGCTTATGACAAGCTGGCATTTTTTATGTGCAAAAAGTTTAAATTGACAGTTTGTAAGCGTTGGCATACTTTCTGTCTAGTTAATAGCAGTAATTATTAATCAAGTTTCCAATTACTGCGGAAATATAAATAACATAAAAAATGAGTTTAAAAATTCAACCTCTTTCAGACAGGGTAGTTGTGGAGCCACAAGCGGCAGAAACTAAAACGGCATCTGGATTATATATACCAGACAGTGCAAAAGAAAAACCTCAACAAGGCAAAGTAGCCGCTGTTGGTAAAGGTAAAGAAGATTACAAAATGACCGTTAAAGTAGGAGATACTGTTTTATATGGTAAGTATTCTGGAACCGAGCTTAAATTAGAGGGTACTGATTATCTCATAATGCGTGAGGAAGACATACTTGCAATTATCTAAAGATAATTGCTCAAAAAAAAATAACAAATCTTCCCAGTATAGTCTATGCTCAGCATAGCCGAAGTTAGGGAATGACAAAATTAAAAGTTTGATATGGCAAAAGATATAAAATTTGACTTAGAAGCACGCGACGGGATAAAGCGCGGTGTTGATGCATTAGCAAATGCAGTAAAAGTAACATTAGGCCCAAAGGGACGTAATGTAATTATCAGTAAATCATTTGGCGCACCGCAAGTAACCAAAGATGGTGTGACGGTAGCAAAAGAGATTGAGCTAGAAGACCCACTCGAGAATATGGGCGCACAAATGGTAAAAGAAGTAGCAAGTAAAACCAATGATCTTGCAGGTGACGGTACTACTACTGCAACCGTACTCGCACAAGCAATTGTAAAAGAAGGTTTAAAAAATGTTGCTGCAGGTGCAAACCCTATGGATCTTAAAAGAGGTATCGACAAAGCTGTTGCTGCGATTGTAAAAGACCTTGAAAAGCAGGCAATTAAAGTAGGAAACGATAGTGATAAGATCAAACAAGTCGCGGCTATTTCTTCAAATAACGATGAGCAGATTGGTGATTTAATTGCTAAAGCTTTTGGTAAAGTTGGTAAAGAAGGAGTAATCACTGTTGAAGAAGCTAAAGGAACAGATACCTATGTAGATGTTGTAGAAGGTATGCAGTTTGATAGAGGTTTCTTGTCTCCTTATTTCGTTACAAATAGCGAAAAGATGACTACCGAACTTGAAAACCCAATGATCCTTTTATGTGATAAGAAGATTTCTTCAATGAAAGATTTACTTCCTATTCTTGAGCCAGTGGCTCAACAAGGAAAAGCACTATTGATAGTTGCTGAAGATCTAGATGGTGAAGCCTTAGCTACATTAGTAGTAAACAAGCTTAGAGGTTCTTTAAAAATTGCTGCTGTAAAAGCACCAGGTTTTGGAGATCGTAGAAAAGCAATGCTAGAGGACATAGCAGTACTTACTGGAGGAACCGTTATTTCTGAAGAAAGAGGATTCACACTAGAGAATGCAACTATAGAAATGCTTGGTACTGCAGAAACAGTAACAATAGACAAAGACAACACGACTATTGTAAATGGTGCTGGGAAGAAAAGTGACATTCAGACGAGGGTAGGTCAAATTAAATCTCAAATTGAAACAACAACGAGCGACTACGATAAAGAGAAGTTACAAGAAAGACTGGCTAAGTTAGCTGGAGGAGTAGCTGTATTGTATGTTGGTGCTGCTTCAGAAGTAGAGATGAAAGAAAAGAAAGATCGTGTAGATGATGCACTTCACGCAACGAGAGCTGCAGTAGAAGAAGGTATTGTCGCCGGTGGTGGCGTTGCCCTAGTGCGTGCTAAAGCCGTATTAAGCAAAATCACAACGGACAATATGGATGAAACTACCGGTGTTCAAATCGTAGCAAGAGCTATTGAAGCGCCTTTACGCACCATTGTAGAGAATGCTGGTGGCGAAGGAAGTGTAGTGATTAGTAAAGTAGCAGAAGGTAAAAAACACTTCGGATACGATGCTAAAAGCGAAACATACGTAGACATGATAAAAGCAGGAATTATTGATCCTAAAAAAGTAACTAGAATTGCACTAGAAAATGCAGCTTCAGTTGCCGGAATGATCTTGACGACTGAGTGTGCATTAATAGACATCAAAGAAGATACTCCTATGGCCCCTATGGGCGGAGGGATGCCAGGAATGATGTAGGCTTCGGCTCCACAGGGCCTGCGGGCTTTGGTTATAAAAAAAAATGCCTTCCAGTTTGGGAGGCATTTTTTTATTTCAATAGTGGTATTAAGCTATTCTCGTTTATCAAAGAATAATCGGAATATAGATAAAGACACCAGTGTTATTACTACTGGCCATATCACAAATAAGTCTACGCGCATAACTTCATCACCACCTTCTGGCTGATAACTTAACCATTGTTGCATATAGTATTCCCATACTAAGGCCGCAATGAGCACAACTGCCGTGATAATGTATAAAAGTATTTTAGGTTTTAATATCATTTTATAAAAATACAAAAACCACCCTATTAAAGGTGGTTTTCTTATAGTTTGTTGTAATACTGTATTGTCATCTAATGACTAACAGTTGCGGTTTTAGCTAGCTAAAACCTGAGCTCAAATTACTTCTTTTTAGAAGCAGTCTGAGAAGCCTTTGCAGCAGTAGCTTTTTTAGGAGCTGGCTTTGCTTGAGGTTTTCCGTTTGACTTTGTTGCCATAATAAAATTGTTTTTAGAACATAGTAAATGTAATTCGGAAAATGGTTTGTTGTATTTCCGTTGGCTATAATTTAACTAAAATTAATAGCTGAATTGTAGACACAAAAAAAAAAGCCATCGAACGTACGATGGCTTTCACTAATTAATTAGATTCTTTTAATTCTGGTGATCCTTCTTCACCTCTTCATCACGATACAGACAACAAGCGTGAACGCTGTTATACTGTTCTTCTGTTGCTTTAATCTCCTTTGTGTCGTGACCTACGGCCGCTACGTTTGTACTGATCGCGTTTACATCTGTCTTACCAGCATCATAAATTAAATTTAACTGTTTCGTCTCTACATTCCAAACGGCAGATTTCACCCCTTTGGTTTTGATAGATGCCTTTTCAATACGTGCTTTACACATACCACAGACTCCCTCTACTTCTAAACTGGCTCTTGTATTTTTATCTTGCGCGGTTGCTGTAAAACCAACAAAAGCTACGAGTATCATTACTATTAGATTTTTCATATTATAATATTTCGGTTTAAAAATTTATTTATTTTAGTTATCAGAACGTACTGGAATCTTATATCTCAACCCAGCATAATAGTTACTTCCAAATATTGGGCCGTACACAAAGGTAGTATCAAAATTTGAACCAAAAGGATTTTCCGCATCAAGAATTGGATTGCCTTGTGTTACATCTGTGAAATTTTCTGCTCCTGCATAGAGTTCAAAACGCGCACTGAACACCTTGGTAATTTGCGCGGTAAAAGTCCCGAAAGAAGGGGTGCGCTCTGGCAACCTATATTCAGACGCATTCCCTTGCGTTGATGCATAGCGCTGCGAGCCCAGCCAATTATAAGTAAGATCAAACTTCCATTGTGAATTATTACGGACAAGTGTTTCATAGCCCACATTAGCAAAAATTCTGTGATTCGGCGTCAAAGGTTTTTCTCTCGTTCCGCCTGCATAGTCAGTCTTCACATCATAAAACTTATATGCCGTACGGAAATCAAAATACTCAAATGGACTATAGTTTAATTCTATCTGAAAACTATCTGCTGTACTTCCATTTTCCAAATTATAGAAACGCACTTGATTTACATCTTCCCAGTCTACCACCACTTGGTTTTGAAAATCTGTTCTATAATAATCTAAAGTGATGTCTCCTTTTCTATCAAACAAGTTAAAACCTTGCAATAAGCTCACCCCGTAATTCCAAGCGATTTCTGGGCTTAAGCCGTAAACAGCACCGCCTTGATCATTAATGAAAATAGTTCTAGAGGTTGAAAATAGCGATTGGTTTTCTGCAAAAATGTTTGCACTTCTTTTTCCTCTACCCGCAGAAACCCTAAAGGCTGCCTTATCCCACGGCGTATACCTTGCGTGGATTCTTGGTGTTGCAAATGTGCCTAAGAGATTATGCGTATCTAATCGCAGTCCCGCTGTCATTGTAAAGTCTTCTAAGTCATCAAAAGAATATTCAAAAAAGGCACCAACAGATTGCTCTGTTCTATCGTACTCCATAGTCTCTACTAACTCTTGATAATCATCAAAAGTAGCATTTAAACCTGTTTTATACGTATGCCTAGAATCACTTATAATAGAGTTGAAGATCGCATTTACATAACCACTTTGATGTTGGATGTTGTAATTACGTAATCCAAAATAAGCTTCTTGATCGTGATTACTATAAGCCACTTGAAGTCCCATACTTTGATAAGGGATTTCTGGAAACACATAACCCAATTTAAAACTCAAACCATAGCGCTCGGTGTCTATCTCACCACCCCAGTTATTAGCGCCACCACGATCTGTAGCTGGGTTGAATGCTGTTTGCCCTATTTGTTTATCGTCCTTTAAATAATTAAGATTTAAAAAGCTTACAAAGCCCTTTTCAGTATCGAGGTATTGCCAGCGGTTCATTAGGTTTATTTGTTCCATTAAAGGAGTATCAAGAAAGCCATCTTCGTTTCTATCGTTCTTTTCTCCTCTATAATTGCCGTGTACATACAAGCCGGTATTCCACTTTTCTGAAACTTTTGTATTGAGGTGTGTGTTCCATTCTAATCTACCGTTAGCCGCGCCATAAGTGTTTACAAAAACACGATCATCTGTCGATGGCTTTACGAGCTCCGTGTTAATTTGACCTGCAATACTTTCAAATCCATTGACTACACTTCCTGCTCCTTTTGTTATTTGAATACTCTCAACCCAAGTCCCTGGGATGAACGTCAAGCCATAAGCTTGAGACGCACCTCTTATGGTAGGAATATTTTCTGTAGTAATTAAGGTATAGGGCGTAGTCAGTCCTAGCATTCTTATTTGCTTAGATCCTGTTACCGCATCTGCAAAGTTCACATCGATGGAAGGATTGGTTTCAAAACTTTCAGACAAGTTACAACAGGCAGCTTTTAACAACTCCGCACTACTTACATTAATCATATTTTGCGATTGTAAATACGACCTAGAGGTTGCTTTTCTACGAGAGCGAATTGTCACCTCATCTAGTGTTGCGGTTGATGCTAGCACCTTTCTTACTTTTCTAGGTTCCATAATTTTAATGGTATCTGTTTTATACCCAACAAAACTAAAAACCAATTGATCATATGCTTCAGAATATGGAATCTCGAACAGCCCTTTAAAGTCTGTCACAGCTCCTATCTGACTGTCGAGCCAGAATACGTTTGCGCCAGCGAGTGGCACTTCTTTTCCTTCAAAAACTTCAAGGACAATGCCCGCTACTTTTTCTTGGGAGAAAAGCCAGAATGGGACGAACAAAACTACGATTTGAATATATCTCATAGTAGGCTGTACTTAATAATAAGACTAATAGCCATTACAATCATAATGGCGTTTTCGATAAAAGTTGCTTGGGTCATTGGCAGTTTTAATACCGTACCCAAACAGGCGCACTGGATTGTCTTTTTACTTAATAGCGAGAGCGTCACGCCAATGGTGGTAATTGCCAAAACAAGAATTGTGATCACAAGCACGATAGGGATTTCTATTCGTGCTAAAAACAGCACACCCAAAGCAACTTCAATAAAAGGGTATATTTTCCCATACACAGGAATCACTTTTGCTAATGGATCATACATCCCAAATGATTGTGCAAACCCTTTAAGATCAAAAAACTTAAAGAGACTAAAAATCAAAAAGAACGCACCCATAAAATCGAGCATCATCGCGTCCATTGTCCAAGCGCCATAATTTTTTGCCGTTACCAGAACCACTATAAACCCAAAGATGAGAAACAAAGGTTTTAACTGTCGAAGTTTTGATAACTTGTTTTCTTGGGATGGGGAATCAAAAATAGTTGACGTTTCTAAAGTGACTACCTGAGGTGCTATTTCTGAAATGCTAAACTTTTCAGGCAAAGACGCTTGTAATGTAGCCAGGTCTATATGATGCTCCATTGTGATCTTGGCAGTTTCAGAAGCTAGGTCTACCGTCGCTTTAGTAAGACCAGAAATACTATTTAGTTTTTGTTCTACAGAAGTTCTGCAACCATTGCAGGTCATTCCTTGAACAGAATATGTATGTGTCATGAATATTATTTAATAAGATGAATTAAACTTTAAATGCCCAGTGTTGGGTCTATAAAATTTCAGCAAAAGGGATGCTGATAATCATCAAATCAAATAAGGAAAGTCTCGTAAAGAACCTGGATGTTCTTTAAAACAGGAGGTGGATTATACTCAGAGTATTGTAATAGTTCTTGCTTACTACTTAAGACTTGCTCAAGTACAAAAACAGAAATGAACCCAGCAACAAAGGTATCGTTTAGAACAAAATCATATGTTGCGTGCGCAAAATTATCATCCGTAGAAATAGTTGTATACTGGTCCGCACAACAATCGTGACCCTCTTCATTCTCATCGCCGCAAGCATCATCAACCATTGCCATCCCGCAACTTAATTGCGCTTCGCTAAACGTAAGTTTTTCCATCATCATAAACTCACCACAATAGTGTTGCGCATAGGTAATACCCGTGCTACTCACTAAAAGGAAAATTGATAATATGATAGAAATAATCTGTTTCACTATGGCAAAGTTACGCTAAAAATATTCTTTATTCAATGGCATTATCTACACGACCACAACGCATCATCTTGTCGCCAAAGTAAGGGTTCTGGACTTGCTTATCACTACTTAACCAATAAGCACCAGTATTATTAAATGCCATAGGACAATACATTTTATATATTGCACCACTGTCTAGGGCATTTGCAAGCAATTTTTCTACTTCTTTCGTTACAGGAACAAACTGTTCTCTTTGTAATTCTATATCATTAGAATTATAAATCTCATTCACATTTGCTATAATGGAGGCATCTACACCCACCGCTTCCATAGCTTTCATTAAAGTTGACGCCTGTTTAGCTGCGATCTTTGGGTCGCTATTTACAAATGCATTCTGCAATTTGCTGTACTCCTTGTACACACTAGCTATTTTATCATTCTTAAACTTAGCTGTTACTGCGGGTTCAGGATAGGTTTCGTCTACTTCACTTCCATCTATTTCTATTAATTCTAGATCTTCGTTTTCTAGATTAATAAGCTCATCCGCTTTTGTTTCTGAAATAGCATCGCTAGAAGGATCGTTCGTTTTTTTATCATTTCCGCAGAAAGATAATGTAAGCGCAAGGGCAATTAAAACCGAAATTTTTAAAATTCTCATGACGTTTAATTTAGAGTACAATGATACAAAAATACTGCTATCTTCTAATGAAATAAAAAGCCGGAATGAGAAGCAGTACCAATAAGGGTTGGATAATAAAACGGCGAACGTAAAATAGAAACTGGTAATTCCCTACATCAGAAATGTGCATAGTCAAAGCCATGAGCCCCATTAATGCGGCAAAAAACAATAGATATATTAGTGCCGAAATTTTAATGATTTCCCATTTTTTAAATAAAAACCAAAGTATGCCCAGCGATAATAAGGTGTTTAAGAAAAAGCGAAAGGTAAGATGCGCGTAAAATTTTGGCGCCAAAAGGTCTGGTAAGGGTAAAGAGGCAAAACTTAATTTAAAAAAGTTAATTAATGGATCATAAAACAAAGCATCTTGATACTGCCGAACAGCCGCCAGCATTGCAAAAAGCAGTATAACTAGTATGATGTTAAATGCTTTCTTCATCTGTTGCTTTAGAAATTGCACGAACCCAAAAAAGCCATAACAGGAAAACCATCCCATAGATGATTCCCGGAAAAACAATGTCGTGTAAAAAATCGCTACTTTCTGGACATTGATAAAGTGCTATGCTTAATATAACGATTCGTATAATATTTGTGGCGTAAATAAGCGCAAGTCCTCCTAGTATATAGCGCAAGGTTTTTTTTAATTTTTGAGCAAATGCGACAATAAATGACACAAAGAGAATCATCACACTCATAGCATTACAGCCTTCATTTATATTACCCACATAGGTATCAAGTAGTATGATACGCATCATAGGCAATCGAGGATCCACCTTCAATGACGGCTCATAACCTAAAACCGCTAATACAGACTCGGCTTGCACAGAGACTAGTTGTGTTATAAAATCTGGTGTATTGTCTGCACCTTGAGATAAGGATACATACACTATATATAAAGCCGTTAAAACACCGTAGGTTCCTAAAAAAAGGAGCAGGAATCGTATCACAGGCAGGTACTTCTTAAAAAGATTTTTCACAAACGCAGCAAATAGTGATTTTAACAAAAATACTGTAATTCTCGTTGGGAAGAATTGAGGGAATGAAATACTTTTGTGAACCAAATCAAAAGCACAACCTATGTCACTTATAAACCTAAAGCCTAAAGTTACTTCTATTATAAAAGATTCATCAGAAAGTACTGTTTCACGATTAACCAAAATATGTGAAGTATTAAAAGATAGTGTTGCCTATTATGATTGGGTAGGTTTTTATTTTGCCAATCACGAAGCACGCACGCTCCATCTTCAGGCCTATGCCGGTGAAGCAACAGACCATACGGTGATTCCTTTTGGCAAAGGCATTTGCGGTCAAGTAGCTGTCTCTAATGAAAACTTTGTCGTACCAGACGTCAAAGCACAAGACAATTATATTGCTTGTAGTATTTCGGTCAAAGCAGAAATAGTAGTGCCACTTTTTAAAGATGGGAAGAACATAGGACAAATTGATATTGATTCGAGCACCAAAGATCCATTTACAAAAGAAGACGAAGTCTTTTTAGAATGGATGAATGCCGAGGTAGCCTCAATCCTCTAATAAGAGTAGTAAACCTCAAAAAATAGGAAATCTCAATTCAAATTAATAATTTTATGAATTGAGATTTCCTGTTTTGATTTTCCCCAGCTCCGCTGCAATTACATCCCCGTTCTAATTGCCTCTACAGGATCCAATTTTGAAGCTGATATGGCTGGCAAAATACCTGCTATGAGACCAATAGCTATAGAAACAGAAGTACCTATAAACATATTCCAACCAGAGAGTACAAAGTCAAAATCATCTAAATACCAATTTGCTCCTTGGGCTAATAGCCACACAAAAAACATCCCTATAAGACCACCAAAGACAGCTAACACAACAGCTTCAAATAAAAATTGAAGTAAAATAAAACGTCGTTTTGCGCCTAGTGATTTTTGAATTCCTATTAGATTGGTCCTTTCTTTTACACTTACAAACATAATATTTGCAATACCAAAACCACCGACCAGCAATGAGAAGCCGCTTATCATAAGACCAACAAGATTCATTGTGCCAGTAATGTTGTCTATAAATTCTACAAGCCCCTTTAACTGATTGATAAAGAAGGTGTCAATATCATCCGTCTTTAATCCACGTGATACTCTGAGTTTCTGAGTTATTACAGCCATCAACTCTACTTCATCAGCTCCTTTTTCTGGCTTTACAATAATTCTCTGAAACCCATTGGTTTTACTATCACCAAAAATTTTACGTGCCGCATTTGCTGGAAACAGAACCCAAGTATCTTTTGAGTCTCCTCCTAGACCACTCCCCTCTTTTTCTAGGGTACCTATGACGGTAAATTTTCTACCATACATTCTCACTTTTTTTCCTATTGCGGCAGTTGGTGTTCCAAATAGCTCCGTCGCCACTTCATAACCTACAACTACTACTTGTGAGCCACTATTAGATTCAGATTCGTTGTAATACCTACCTTCTTCTATCTGTAAAGATTCTATATCGTAATGCTCATATGTAATCGCTACAAAATTAACATCACTAACGGTATTACCTTCATACTTGACAGTTGTGTTAGGCACATTAGTAGCATAAGCCACTGCCTCAATATTATTTACACTTCTCTTTATTAATTGGTATTCTTCATAATTAACATTCGGAAACTGTTGCCATTTCCATCTTGGAACCTCCGTTGGTCCAAAAGAAAAACGAGTGATAATCATTGTACTTGTATCCAGCGAACTAATACTCCCCTCAATTTCTTTTTTAAGTGAATCTACGGCGGCTAATATGGCGATAATAGAAAAGATACCAATGGTCACACCAACTAAGGATAAAAAAGTACGCAACTTATTATTCCTAAGCGCGTTGATCGCAAAATTAAAACTCTCTTTGAGTACTCTTAAATAGATGAACATAGTTCGTTGGTTCCGTTTTTAACTGGTTCTTTTTATTGAAATCGCTACTTGCAAAATCTCAATGCTTAAAATGTTGAAATTTGTCTATCAACAAATTAATTATCACTAAAACTTAGTGAATTTGGATTTTCTATCTTCCTTTAAAAGTAAAATAATAAATTCAGACAAAAAGTAGGACGCTTTCTATTAACAAATGTTACATAAATGTGTGATGATTATGTATTTTTGCACCTTTAATTTCAGAACCTTATACCCTTCAAAATTATCATGAGCGATCGTAAAAAAGTATCATCTGCACTCATTTCTGTTTTCCATAAAGACGGCTTAGGCCCTATTGTTAAAAAACTTGACGCACTAGGCGTAATGATCTACTCCACTGGTGGAACAGAAAAATTTATTACAGACATGGGCATCAAAGTGATTCCTGTAGAAGACGTAACAGACTATCCATCCATTTTAGGAGGTCGTGTTAAGACCTTGCACCCTAAAGTTTTTGGAGGTATTTTAAATCGTCAAGATAATGAGAACGATGTTCGTGAAATGGGGAAATTTAACATCCCGCAGTTAGATATCGTCATTGTAGATTTATACCCTTTTGAAAACACGGTTGCCTCTGGAGCTCCAGAACAAGAAATCATTGAAAAAATAGATATTGGCGGAATTTCACTAATCCGTGCTGCAGCTAAAAACTTTAAAGACACCATTTGTGTTTCTTCTATGGAAGATTATAACGAGTTTTTAGAATTGCTTTCAGAAAACGACGGCAGCTTTTCGCAAGCAGACAGAAAGAATTTTGCTGCAAAAGCTTTTAATGTTTCTTCACATTACGATACAGCGATTTTTAATTATTTCAATAGTGATCGTAATATACCAGCTTTAAAAATTAGTGAAGGAAACGGTAAAGTACTTCGCTATGGAGAAAATCCTCATCAACGCGGATTTTTCTTCGGAGATTTTGACGCTATTTTTGATAAGCTCCACGGAAAAGAATTAAGCTACAATAACCTTTTAGATGTAGATGCAGCAGTTAACCTGATGGGCGAATTTGCAGGTGAGAAACCTACGTTTGCCATCTTAAAACACAACAATGCTTGTGGTATTGCCCAACGCGACACCTTACACCAAGCATACACAGATGCGCTAGCGGGAGATCCTGTTTCTGCCTTTGGCGGGGTTTTAATCTGTAACACAGAAATAGATGAACCCACTGCAAACGAAATTCACAAACTATTTTGTGAGGTGGTGATTGCGCCTTCATTCTCTAGTACTGCTACAGAAATATTAAAGGGGAAGAAAAACCGCATTTTATTGATACAGAAGGAAATTAAAATGCCAACAACATCGGTAAGAACCTGTCTTAACGGAACGCTTGTTCAAGATAAAGATGGTATTACAGATAGCATTGATAAATTAACGCACGCAACCCGCAATAAACCAAGTGATTATCAGCTAGAAGATTTGATGTTTGCCTCAAAAATTTGCAAGCATACAAAGTCTAACACGATAGTGCTTGCAAAGGATAAGCAACTATGTGCTAGCGGAACGGGACAAACTTCTAGAGTTGATGCTTTAACACAAGCCATTCACAAAGCACAAAGTTTTGATTTTAATCTAGATGGAGCTGTGATGGCGAGCGATGCATTTTTCCCATTTCCAGACTGTGTAGAAATTGCAGACAATGCAGGTATTAAGGCAGTGATACAGCCAGGAGGATCGATAAAAGATCAATTAAGCATAGATTACTGTAATGCACATAATCTTGCGATGGTATTTACCGGTACACGTCACTTTAAACATTAATATTTTTAATATATTTGTTGTAGGATCATTTTTAGCAATTTTAAATTAATTCACTACCAATAAGCTTATGGGATTTTTTGACTTTCTTACAGAAGAAATCGCAATTGACCTAGGGACTGCAAATACACTCATCATTCACAATGACAAAGTAGTTGTAGATTCTCCATCGATCGTTGCTCGTAACCGTACTACAGGAAAAATTATTGCTGTAGGAAGGGAAGCTGCCTTGATGCAGGGTAAAACACATGAAAATATTAAAACCATTAGACCGCTTAAGGACGGTGTGATTGCAGATTTTGACGCGAGTGAAAAGATGATCAATATGTTCATCAAAGATATTCCGGCACTTAAGAAAAAATGGATTACACCATCGCTAAGAATGGTTATCTGTATCCCTTCTGGTATCACAGAGGTAGAAATGCGAGCGGTAAAAGAAAGTGCTGAACGCGTAAATGGTAAAGAAGTTTATTTAATACATGAGCCTATGGCAGCAGCCATCGGTATTGGTATTGACATTATGCAGCCTAAAGGAAATATGGTTGTAGACATAGGAGGAGGAACTACAGAAATCGCTGTGATCGCTCTTGGAGGAATCGTCTGTGACAAGTCTGTTAAGATTGCAGGTGATGTATTTACAAACGATATCATCTACTATATGCGTACGCAGCATAACCTATACGTAGGAGAACGTACTGCAGAAAAAATTAAAATACAAATAGGTGCTGCAACAGAAGATCTGGAATTACCACCAGAGGACATGGCCGTACAAGGACGTGACTTACTTACTGGAAAGCCTAAACAAGTACAGACTTCGTATAGAGAAATCGCAAAAGCACTTGACAAATCTATTTTACGAATCGAGGATGCTGTGATGGAGACTTTATCACAGACGCCTCCGGAACTCGCTGCAGATATTTACAATACAGGTATTTATATGGCCGGTGGAGGCTCCATGTTACGCGGGCTTGACAAGCGTCTTTCTCAAAAAACAGACCTTCCAGTATATATCGCAGAAGATCCTTTGAGAGCGGTAGTACGAGGTACAGGTATTTGTTTAAAAAACCTACCCAAGTTTAAGAGCATACTTATTAAATAAGAAAATGATTATACTCATTTCTTCGGAAATGTGAATCACATAACAACCATGCTCATTCATGCAGCAAATTATATTTTTTTTCATCCGAAATAAAAATTTCCTGTTGTTTTTTGTCCTTTTTTTAATTGCTCTTTCGTTTACGATTCAGTCAAACTCTTATCACGCGAGCTCTTTTGTTAACTCGGCAAACTTTATGAGTGGCGGGGCGTATAGCGCTCGTTCGTCGGTTTCAGATTATTTTGGTCTCGATACCCAAAACCAAAAACTTACCGAGGAGAATACTTATTTAAGAAGCCAAGTTACAATGCTTCTGAACATTTCAGAAACAACACTAGACACTACCATTAAAGATGCGCCTTACTTTTTTATGGCGGCAAAAGTGATCAATAACAATTACGGCAATACAAAAAACAGTATCACGATTAATAAAGGCGCACGTGATAGTGTGAAGGTGGACCAAGGCGTTATTACTTCTCAAGGATTAGTGGGGATTGTGAACAATATGTCTAAGGGTTTTGCGACCGTGCAGTCTATTTTAAACACTAATAGTGAGATTAATGCCAAATTAAAAAAGACCAATCACTTTGGTACGCTTGCCTGGAACACAAAGAATCCTAATGTGGTGCAATTAAAACAAATACCGCGACTCGCTCCGCTGGTCTTGGGCGATACTATTGTGACTGGCGGAAGATCTACTATTTTTCCAGGAGGGGTTTTAATTGGCACTATCATAGATTTTGAGTTGACACAAGATGACAGTTACATAGTAGATGTGCAGCTCTTTAACGATATGACAAATCTTAAACAGGTCTACCTCATCACAAACACACAAGCGAGAGAGATTTTACAACTAGAACAAGCGACGCAAGATGCAGAACAGTGAGGTTTTTCAAAATATCATCCGGTTTATCGGGCTCGCGCTATTGCAAGTTTTAGTGCTAAATCACATCAACTTTTTAGGCTACATAAATCCCTATCTCTATATTTTATTTGTGATGTTGTTTCCGTTTACGGGTAATAAGACACTGCTTATATTTTTAGGTTTTTTCTTAGGACTCACCATAGATATTTTCAGTGATACTGGAGGTGTGCACGCAGCAGCAACCGTTTTTATCGCCTACATACGCCCAGCTATTTTAAAATTTTCCTTTGGCATAAGCTACGAGTATAATGTTATAAAACTGAATAAGGTTGCTACAAATGAGCGCCTGCTATACATTTCGGCCGTGGTGATCTTACATCACTTGGTATTATTTTTATTAGAAACATTTAACATATCGCATATACTCTTAGCTTTAAAATCGACCTTGTTTTCTAGTATATTCAGTATAATTTTAATCTTTAGCGTCTTGATACTTTGGGGTCGGAAACGTTAAGCGTTCCACTACTATTTCAGCATAAAAAACCTTCGTGAGAAAATTTTTACTCCTTATCGTTGTTTTGATTACCGGTCTTGTTTTTACCGGGAGGCTGTTCTATTTACAAGTTTATAATACTTCTTTCCAAGCACTTTCAGAAAGCAATGCGTATAAAGTGATGTATGATTACCCGCAACGAGGGTATATTTTTGATCGTAATGACAAATTGTTGGTTTCAAACCAGCCTTCCTATGATGTAATGGTGATCCCAAGAGAAGTGAAGAATCTAGACACCCTAGAATTTTGTAAACTTTTAAAAATGCCAAGGGAGAAATTTGAGAATATTTTGGCGAAAGCCAGAACCTACTCCCCTAGACTTCCTTACACCGTTGTCCCGCAACTTACTAAAGGTGAATATGCCTACCTGTCTGAAAAGATGCGAAAATATGAAGGGTTTTATATTCGGAAACAATCTTTACGTGATTATCAAGTAAATCATTCTGCAAACGTGTTAGGTTATATTAGAGAAGTGGATGAACGTATTTTGAAGGATAAACCTTATTACCAAATAGGTGAGATAATCGGAATCCAAGGCATTGAGAAAGCCTATGAGGAAGAGTTGCGAGGTGTGAAAGGAGTAAAGTATATACAAAAAGACCGCTTTAATCGAGACATCGGCCCTTATGAAGGTGGTGATTTTGACACCCTACCCAAACGAGGAAATGACATTAGGCTCGCCATAGATGCTGCGCTACAGAAATACGGGGAAGAACTTTTTGTCAATAAGCGAGGCGGGATTGTGGCTATCGAGCCTAAAACCGGTGAAATTCTTGCCTTGATCACAGCACCTTATTACGACCCTAAGTTGTTAGTGGGACGAGACCGCTCTAAAAATTTTAGCAGGATGTTTTACGACTCTATTTCGCGACCACTATTTGACCGCGGCTTGTCTGGTGAGTATCCACCTGGCTCTCCCTTTAAAGCCCTTACGGCACTCATTGGTCTACAAGAAAATGTGATTACTTCACAAGAACGTATTTATTGTGCAGGCTCGTATCGCTATGGTGGTAAAAAGCCATTAGGATGCCACCACCACAAAAGCCCATTAGCTATGGTAGGTGGGATTGCCCAATCATGCAATAGCTACTTTGCGACTGTTTATAGACGCACCATTGAAAAATTTGACACTCCCCAAAAAGGTATTAATTCTTGGAACAAGCATTTAACGAGTTTTGGACTTGGAGCCTACACGGGTCATGATATGCCAAGTGGTCGCAAAGGCCTAATACCAGATGCTGATTATTACAATCGCTATTATCGCTACCCAAAATATAAGTGGTATGCGCCTGCTACTATTTCAAATTCTATAGGGCAAGGAGAGGTCTTGATGACACCGATGCAGATGGCTAACTTTACAGCCGCAATTGCAAATAAAGGCTGGTATATTAAACCCCATGTTATAAAGCAGATAGACAATAAGGATAGCATACCAGGTGACTATTACAAGAAAAACTACACAACCATTAAACCTGAATTTTTTGAACCTGTAATTCAAGGATTATTTGACGTATACAATGAAGGAACAGCAAAATACTTGCAAGTACCCGGTATCGATATTTGCGGAAAGACAGGTACAGCTGAGAATTACACTAGAATAGATGGTGTCACTACAAAACTTACGGATCACTCTACCTTTGTCGCCTTTGCCCCTAAGGATAACCCTCAGATTGCGATAGCCGTATTTGTAGAAAATGGGTATTGGGGATCTAGATGGGCCGGGAAAATTGCTAGTTTAATGATAGAAAAATATCTTAAAGGATCTATTACTAGAACAGATTTAGAAACCTACGTATTAAACGGAAGTTTAGAAGAAGAATATGCTAAGCCGCATAGCGGCATTCCCTTTTTAATTAATCAATAATGAGTAGTGTAACTGCATCACGTTTTGACTGGGTTATCATTTTGCTGTTTTTGGCTTTGGTAAGTATTGGTTGGTTTAATATTTATTCTGCTTCCTATGTGGATAATGTAGAAACCTTTTTTGACTTAGGAAATATCTACACAAAACAACTGATGTGGATTGTTTTAAGCCTTGTGCTTATTGTTTTTATACTTGCTATCGATGTCAAGTTTTATGAGCGGTTTGGGAGTATCATTTACATTGTTACTTTGGTCGCCTTGTTGGGATTATTCGTTCTAGGAAAAAACATTAATGGCGCTACATCTTGGTATTCATTTGGCCCTGTGAGTTTGCAACCTAGCGAATTTGCAAAAGCAGCTACAGCACTTGCCATAGCAAAATACGTGAGTGACATACAGACAAACATGGCGCTGTTCAAAGATCAATTACGCGCTTTTTTAATCATTGCACTACCGGCTCTTTTTATTGTCCCGCAACCAGATCCAGGGAGTGCATTAATTTATGCGGCTTTTGTTTTTCCATTGTACAGAGAAGGTATGCATTATGTTTATTTGTTACTTGGTCTTTTTGCATCTGTACTTTTTGTCGGGACGTTGGCTATAGGAGTGCATTGGATTGCAGGATTCGCGTTACTCGTTGGTCTAGGACTTCTCTTCTATAATCGAAAACTTCGCCCCAATAAAGTAAAATATTTTACCGTAATTTTTGCCTGTGTCGCTTTTGCCTTTTCGGTGAATTATATTTTTAACAATGTATTTGAACAGCGGCACCGTGATCGTTTTAATATTGTTCTTGGAAAGGAAGTAGATGCTAAAGGAATAGGATATAACACCAACCAGAGCGAGATTGCCATAGGCAGCGGAGGCTGGTTAGGAAAAGGCTGGACCGATGGTACACAGACCAAAGGAAACTTTGTTCCTGAACAACATACAGACTACATATTTAGTACGGTAGGCGAAGAATGGGGTTTTGTGGGATCGATGCTCGTGGTACTATTATTCGTTGCGCTGATCATAAGAGTACTCGTCTTAGCGGAGCGACAGAAATCACAATTCGCTCGAGTATACGGCTATAGCGTTGCGGCTATCCTATTCTTTCACTTCTTTGTGAATATCGGGATGGTAACGGGAATATTCCCAACGGTTGGAATACCGCTCCCGTTTTTTAGTTACGGCGGATCTGGATTATGGGGATTTACTATTTTATTATTTATTTTCGTGCGGTTGGATAGTGGGAATTATTACTACACTTAGTCGGCTTGAAATTGAAGACGAAGATGAATCTATATCACTTCCACCATCGTTGAACATCATCTGCACGTTCCAGTCCATTTTCAATAGCATCTGGCAATGCTGGGAAAAAGTCAATACCCGTTTTTTGCTCAATCTCATCTATAGAAACCATGTAGTTATAAAAAGAGCCTGAGGTTTTTCCATTAGGCATTATAAAAGCAATGGCTCTATAATCACCACCGCGTTTATCAAAAATAATTTTATAAAATTCTTCAGGAACTGCTACTCGTTCACTGCCTATTGAGGGAAGACCGTCTTTTAATATACCGCCAGTGATTACATATACATCGTCATACCGTCCGGCCCAATAACGTGCTTTCTGTTCTAGACTGTTCCATAAACCAGTATTAAAACTGTGGTCTTGCGGACTTATATTACTAGTTAAAAATGTTTCATGAAACGCATCATATGTAAACTTACGATCTGCGGCAGGGCATAAATGTCCTCTATCATAGCCAGAGTTTTTGTAATTACGCCAATCTGCAGATTCTGTCTTTACGTCTCTATCTTGTATAAAGTATGGCCGTTCCAAATAATCCTTTGTCAAGTGCTTTTCTAAGAGCTCATAAGCCACCCATTCTGCTTGCTCATATTCTTCTCTGTAACTTAAGGTGTAGTGCACGTGTGCTACAATCTCACCATTGCTTGAAGGCAGCATATCGCTGAAGGCACCATTCAAGGCCATAGGAGCATCTTCCTTATCAAAACTAGGATAATCTTCCGTTTTCTTATTTACGTAGTCTTCTAGATAGTAAAGACCAACAGTGGTGATTGCAATTAAAATAAGGTAAAGGTATTTTCTGTTCATGGAGCATTACTGTGTATAATAAACAAAGATAAGAATCCATCTCTTGGTATATCCTCACTAGATCATAAACTAAGATATCTGCTAAAACTAAACTAGCTTCAAGAACCTACACTAATCTCCCTAAATATAAAAACAAAAAAAACCTCTCCATTTTAACATGAAGAGGCTTTATAAAAAAATATACTCTTTTAGAATCTATAGTTCATTGAAAAGTTAATCATAGTTCCTAATTGACTAAAGTGATACCCATCATACGTCATTTGAGAATAACGTTGATTAAAAGTAATCAAGTTAGAAGGTGAGTTAACAACGGCTGCGCCATCAAGTATCGCCTGACCTGTAGAAGTTGCGTCCGTAAATTCCCATTCTGGTAATACATTTAATAGGTTATTAACGTTTAATGCCAGTGTTATTTTATCAGTCGCACTATAAGTGATTCCTAAATCCGTAACAATTTTAGCTAGAAATTCAGTTCTTAAATCTGAACCGCCATCTTGAACTGCATCAGCAGGTATATCATTACTATCAATAAAAAGACCTTCAAGATTTTGTAAACCTTGTTGGGCAAACTTGGTTTTCCCAAAATAAGTATTATTCAAGTTAAAACCGAATTTACCTAATTCATAATCAGCACCTAAGATCCACTTAGTCTCTGGTCTAGAAGTAAAAAATAAAGCTTCTTGCGTTTCATTTACAACAGATTGACCAGAATTAGCTACTAAAGGAATATCCTTTACATCGCCATCTCTTTCGTTTTGAATAGTATAGTTACCTGATAAATTAAGATTTAATCTACCTTCCCCTAATTCGATGTTTCTTTTACTTAAGACTACATCAATACCAGATGTTCTTGTATCTATCGCGTTAGAAAAGAAACTTACATCACTCAAGTTATTCTCAGATAAAAGAATATCTAATGGATTTGCTGCATCTCCCGTTGCACCAATTTCTGTACCCAATACAATTCTATCTTCAACAGAAATGTTATAGTAATCTACAGTAAAGCTTAGGTTATTGGCAAGTTTTCCACCAAATCCTATTGTGAAGTTCTTAGACGTTTCAGCATCTAATTCTGGTATTCCCAATAATTTTGCCTGTGTAGAGACATTGTTAATTAAACCACCCACTTGAATCCCTTGTCCAGGAACAAAGCTGTATTGTGCTTTTTGAGTATATATCTGGTGTAACGTAGGCGCTCTAAATCCAGAAGATACCGAAGCTCTTGCAGAGATTTTGTCGGTAATTTTATAACGAGAACTAAATTTATAAACAAATGTGTTTCCAAAATCTGAATAATTCTCAGTTCTAACAGTACCACTCAATAAAAACGCTTCACTAACATCATAATCTAAAGATAAATATCCACCGAAGTTATAACGATTAAATTTACCTGAATTTTGAGGTGCATTTCCTGCAAAAGAATCTGCTCCACCACCATCATAAGATGCTAATTCACCTTCAATTACTTCAAAAGTTTCATTTCTAAACTCAGCTCCTACACCAATACTTACTTTATCAGATAAAATTCTATTCATATCAATGTTCCCTACATTATGAGTAAACTTAGTTCCACCTGGATCAAATGATTGCTGGCTATTTGATTGGTATAAAGGTGCCCCCTCAGAAACTTCACCATCATCAATAACTCCATTACTGTTGCTATCAACCCACGTTGATGGAGAAAACACTTCGTTTCTGTTATGAGATTGATTTACTTTATACGTTTGTGTGTTTCCACCTGTAGTATAACTTAGGTCAACATTCCATTCGTTTATTTTTGTTCTTACTCCTACAGTTCCGTTGTAGTCGTTAAGTAGCCCTTCAAATGTAGGCACGTATCCGTCGTATCCACCTGCATTAGTAGGATTGTCTCCTGGGAAAAAATCTGCTAAATATGGAAAATCATCTGCAGTTCTCCAATATGGAGTTCTATAGTTTGCAAAACTGTTTACTTTCTTATACACATATGCTGTATTAAAATATAACTCAGTATCGTCACTTAAATCAAGTCCACCATTTATTAAGAATTTTGAAGAAGCAGTTTCTGGAGAACCATTGATGTTATTTGCATCAGGGTTACGAGATAAAAATTCTTGTACGTCTGCAAGATCTGCACCAAAATCTGCTGCTTCACCGGCAGCATCCACTGTACCAGGTCTGTTCGCTAAGTTTACTTTAGAAAGATCTATTGTATAGTTAACAAATCCTTTGTCGTCTCCAATTTCAGATCCATTATTCACTGAGATTCCTACCATTTCACCATCACCTTCAGAAGTAATTCCTGTTCTTAATGTAGCAGAGCCTTTATTTACATCATCCTTAAGAATAATATTCATTACCCCAGCAATCGCATCAGAACCATATTGTGCAGATGCTCCATCCCTTAGGATTTCAACACGCTTAATTGCGTCTGTAGGTATTGCAGAAATATCTGCACCCGTTTCACCACGTCCTGGTGACGTTTGTGTGTATAATAAGGCACTTAAGTTTTTTCTCTTACCATTAATTAATATTAATGTTCTACTTGGCCCCATGTTTCTTATTTCATAAGGGTCTAGAAGCGACGTCGCGTCATTCACAGGCGTTTGCACTGTATTAAATGAAGGTATCTTATACTGCAAGGCCTTATCAAAGGTTACCTGACCTGTATTTTGGATATCTTCAGAAGTTAAAACATCTACCGGTAAAGCAGTGTCAGTTTGACTTCTAGGTGCCGTTCTTGAACCAACAACTACAACCTCATCTAGACTAAGTCCTTCTGCAAGCGTAATGTTTAATGTCGTTTGGCCATTTACCTTCACACTCTTTGTCTCATAACCTAAAAGGCTAATCACAAGCGTAGCATTGTCCTGCACTGTAATCGTGTAGTTTCCATCAAAATCGGTCAAAGAGCCGTTTGATGTTCCATCTTCAACAATATTTGCTCCAGAAATAGGGGAATTATTCTTATCACTGACAGTACCCTTAACGGTAGTTTGAGCGATTGAGCTGATACTGAAAAGAGTACCTAGTAATAATAAAGTAATTTTTTGCATAAGGTTTGTTTAAAATTAATATTAGATAATTTCAAAACTTTAACGTTTTGAATAAATTATTTCGCTAAAACTACTACTATTAATATCTAATTAACAATTAATTAGCAGTTATATTAATTTAGCTACATCATGAACATTGTATTTTAATAGTAATAAATCAACGTTCAACGGCTTTATTTCCTGTCTCATATTCTATATGAGGCTAGCGCCTATCAAGCACTGAAGGAAACGCCGGATATATATTTCAAAACATAAACAAATAGTATTCCTACCATAAAACATTAAAATACCATTGGGATAACTTTGTAGAATAGATTAACTGATTGGCGCCTAGCGCAGCTAATATGGAAGAATATTACGAAGGCTAGGTTTCAGTATAGGAAATACTTAAAACTACCCCTTAACATCGAGCGCATCCCGCAGCCCATTACCAATCATCATAAAGGCAGTGACTAAACTCATAATAGCCACTCCAGGTATCAGAGCAAGAAAAGGCTTTCCTAGAATAATATAACTGTAATGGTCTTTAATGATACCACCCCAACTAGGCATTGGTGGCTGCGCGCCTATCCCTAGAAAACTAAGACCGCTTTCTATGAGGATAGCTCCTGCGAAGTTCGCTGCGCTTATAATGATTACCGGCGCTAAGCAATTAGGCAAAATATGTTTTGTTATTATTCTAAAATCTTTAAAACCCAAAGCTCGAGCTGCAGTCACATACTGCTGTTCTTTAACACTCAGTACCTGCCCGCGCACCACTCTTGCCACTTCTACCCACATGGTGAGGCCCACGGCGACAAACACTTGCCAGAATCCTTTGCCCAATGCTAGTGTAATTGCAATCACCAATAATAAGGTCGGGATAGACCAAGTCACATTGATGACCCACATAATAGCGGCATCAATCTTACCGCCATAATAGCCCGCAATTGCTCCCAAGGTAACCCCTATAATTAAAGAGATAAACACGGCAACAAAACCAATAGCTAAAGAAATACGAATCCCTACTAACATCCTACTCAATAAATCGCGGCCATATTTATCTGTCCCCAAGTAGAACTTTTGTTGCTTGATATATTTTGACATTATTTGATCTCCAGAGGATGCCTTTGGAAATGAGCTGAATTTGTAAGCTGCTTCTATTCCTTCAAGATTTCCTTCTGAGTAGGGTGTGATACTCACTCCAGATTCTGTGACGCGATAGGAAGAAATAGGCAGCTCTGTATCTGTGTTATCTTTTCCGACGAAAAAAGAGGCTAAGGTGTTCTCTTTTTGTGTCTCTGAAGGAATGGTGAGCATCTGCACCTCAAAACCTGGCGACCTGCTGCTGATAGAAAGATGCATTTGATTTGCGTTCTTAGAATCGTCTGGTGCCAGGGCGTATGCAAACACCGCAACAAAAAAACACAAGACTAAAAACCAAAAACTAAAAACGCCCCAGAAATTCTTCTTGAATTTCTGGAGCGCTAATGAAGTTAATGAGGTTGCGTTTTTCACCTCACAAAGCTACTTAATTTTTTATTTCGGTAACCTTGTTCTTTCTAATGTTATTCAACTTTAAATCTTGTAGCACGTTTACGGCTTCTTCTACATAAATATCTTTTGCAAGACTCTTATGCCAACGCTTGCGCTTTTCTCTCAAAGTGGTGTCTTGTTTCATTAGTTCCATTTCAAAAGGTAAGGAACGGTAACTCATTTTATTGTCATACTTATTGATGGCTTCAAATTTCTCTCCTTCCTTAATACGAGCATCGATTTCACTTTTGTATTCCGTAAAATTAAGTGTTACCTCCATCTCGTCTCTACGTTTCTGAATCCAGTGTGCGTTTTCATCAATGAGGGCAAGTTGCTCACTCAAGACCATACGCGCCTTGCTTTTTGCAATGGCAGCGTCAAAATCTATGTACCCATCAAAAACATCATAGTTTGCAGGTTCTATTTTATCATACGGCAAAGGGTTGTCATAATCACGTTCTCCTATATCTATATAACTGTAACGATCTGGCATCACAACATCACTCTTCACTCCTTCTAGTTGCGTAGAACCACCGTTTACTCTGTAAAATTTTTGGGTGGTTATTTTTAATGCACCTATGTCGCCAACGTCGCTGTTGCGTAACCATTGATTAAGATCTACTACATTTTGTACCGTACCTTTACCATAACTTTGTTTACTACCCAAGATAATTGCTCTTTTATAATCTTGCATCGCAGCAGCTAAAATCTCTGATGCAGATGCAGAAAGCTCATTTACTAAAATCACTAAAGGACCGTCCCAAGTAATGCTCTCATCTGTATCCTCAAGTACTTCCTTATTTTTACCGCTTGACGCTACTTGCACAACAGGTCCATCCTTAATAAACAAACCAGAAATCTCAACCGCGGTTCTTAATGATCCACCGCCATTATCACGAAGGTCTAAAACAAGGCCTTCTATTCCTTCTTCCTTAAGGCGTTCTATTTCTTTTTTAACATCACTTGCTGCATTACGTTTGTCATAATCTTCCATATCAAAATAGAACTGAGGGAGATTTACCAAACCAAAGGTCTTATCCTCTTTTTCTATGACAGTAGATTTTGCGTAGGTTTCTTCTAGCTCTACCACGTCACGGGTGATAATCTCTTCATCTATAGTCCCATCTACACGCTTAATCGTTAAGATTACCTTAGTTCCTTTAGGCCCTTTTATTAGCTTAATGGCATCGTCTATGCGCATCCCCACTATACTCACGGCTTCTTCTTCATCATCTTGACGCACTTTAACAATCGCATCTCCTACATCCATATGCTCACCGCGCCACACTGGACCACCACTAATTACCTCTGTAATCGTTATGTAATCATTTTTCTTTTGCAGCCTCGCCCCTATTCCTTCTAGTTTTCCACTCATTCTTAAATCAAAACGATCTCTGTCTGGTGGTGCAAAATAGTTTGTGTGCGGATCAAACTGCTCCACAATAGTATTTAAGAAAATGGCAAAATAATCTTTACGTTCTAAGTCGTCCGTAAATTCAAAATATTCATCAAGTGATGTCAAGGTAGACTTTCGTGATTTTTTTTCTATTTCTTTTTCAGCACGAGCCGTAAAACTTTCGTCCGTCTTTATTTTTTCTTGGTCTTCCTCATATAAATCGTAGTAACCTGATATCGTTGAAAATTTCAACTGCATCCTCCATCGCTCCTTTAATTGCCTTTTATCTGTCACATACTTCGTATTGTCATAATCTACATTGATCACCTCTTTCTCGTTGTAGTCGAATGGTTTTTTTAACACCGCTGCATACATTTTTCTTGCTTCATTCTGGCGTTCTACAAAACGTGAGTAGACTTCATTAAAGAATGTCAAATCTTTTGCAAGCAATTGATCATCAACATCAAATTTGTATTCTTCAAACTCCGCAATATCGCTGGCTAAAAAATATCTTTTAATTGGGTCTAGTCCATCAATGAAGTTATTGAATATGGATTCTGAAAAGGCGTCATCCATTTGCGCTGGACTATAGTGTCCCTTCTCTAATACATATGAAATAAGGTCTAATAATAACTTATCTTTATCTGGATCTTGAAACTCCTTTGTGGTAAAACTGCAAGATGCTGCTGCCACAAAAACAGCTAAAAATAATACTTTAAAATTCTTTTTCACAATACGCATAAGTCTCTTCATTTTAGTATGGACTAAATTATGCATAAAAACCGTGCCATCAGGAAGATTAGGGTTTAAAGTTTTGTTAATCCGAAATTTTAAACCCTATTCAAGGTCTTCGTTAATGATGACGAAGTGAAAGGGGATAGCATTTCAGAATTGCCTGTAATAATTGTATTTTTGTGATTAAATTATCATTTTTAATGTCAAAAAAGAAACCCCTTATCTTAGTAACTAACGACGATGGTATTACAGCTCCAGGAATTCGCACACTTATAGAAGTTATGAATACTATAGGAGACGTTGTCGTTGTGGCCCCAGATGCGCCACAAAGCGCCATGGGTCATGCCATTACAATTAACGATATTTTATATTGCAATAAAGTTAAAGTGGCCGAAGGCCAACCACAAACAGAATATAGTTGCAGTGGAACACCTGTAGACTGCGTAAAACTGGCTGTAAACGAGTTATTAGACCGTAAACCTGATCTTTGTGTAAGCGGTGTAAATCACGGAAGCAATAGCTCTATTAATGTGATTTATAGTGGAACAATGAGCGCAGCCGTAGAAGCGGGAACGATTGGAATTCCTGCCATTGGATTTTCATTATTGGATTATTCTCTAGAAGCTGATTTTGAACCAGCAAAAAAATATATTGAATTAATGGTGCGACAATGCCTAGAAAACGGCTTACCAGAAGGAGTAGTCCTAAATGTAAACTTTCCAAAGTTATCTGCTAGCAAGATAAAAGGTATCAAGGTTTGTAGACAGGCAAATGCACACTGGGAAGAGAAATTTGACAAACGAACAAACCCACTTGGTCGTGATTATTACTGGCTTACTGGAGAATTTATAAATAAAGATAAAGGCGAAGACACAGACGAGTGGGCGCTGGAACACGGTTATATTTCTGTGGTACCCGTGCAGTACGACCTCACCGCACATCACGCAATACAAACAATTAACACCTGGGATATGTAATGCAAAAAAGTCATAAAGAAATATTTATTGGAATAGGAATCGGTATTGTCGCAAACCTGATAGGAAGTTATCTGTACATTTATTTTTTCTCAAAATACAGCGTAGACAGTACCTGGGATTTAATCATCAAAGAAGACCTCTTAGGCAGTATCATTGCACTTGGAGCCATTTTAAATTTGATCGCCTTTTTCTTATTACTGAAAAAAAATCAAGTAACCCGAGCTAGAGGTGTTTTAATTGCCACCCTAGGCGCAGCGATTTTAGTTTTGATTTCAAAATTTTTATAGATGAAATATTATCTCATAGCTGGCGAAGCTTCTGGAGACCTACACGGGGCAAACCTTATGAAGGCACTCAAGGTGCAAGATCCTGAAGCAGAATTTAGGTTTTGGGGCGGTGACTTAATGCAAGCACAAGGCGGTACGATGGTTATACATTATCGCGAACTCGCCTTTATGGGTTTTGCAGAAGTGGTGTTAAATCTAGGGACAATTCTAAAAAATATTGCCCTTTGTAAAAAAGACATTGCTGGATTTAAACCAGACCGAATTATCTTTATTGACTACCCTGGCTTTAATCTTAGGATTGCAAAATGGGCAAAACTACATAGTATTAATACTCATTATTATATTTCGCCTCAAATCTGGGCGTGGAAAGAAGGTCGCATTAAAGGCATTAAACAAGCGGTGGACGAGATGTATGTAATTCTCCCTTTTGAAAAAGACTTTTACGAAAAAAAACATAATTTTCCAGTACACTTTGTGGGACACCCACTTATTGATGCCATTGCCGATAGAGACCCTATTAATCCGAAGGTGTTTAAAAAGGAACACGGCTTGGATGATAAACCTATTATTGCTTTATTACCGGGAAGTAGAAAGCAAGAGATAGGAAAAATGCTGTCTGTAATGTTGGCAGTGACTAAAGATTTTCCTGAATATCAATTTGTCATTGCAGGAGCACCTAGCCAAACTAAGGTATATTACAAAATCTTTATCAAACAAAACAACGTACGTTTTGTTGCTAACAAAACCTACGATTTACTTTCGGTGAGCCATGCTGCTTTAGTGACTTCTGGAACGGCAACATTAGAAACTGCTTTATTCAAGATTCCGCAAGTAGTCTGCTACAAAGGTAGCAGGGTTTCTTATGAGATTGCAAAGCGTGTGATTAAATTAAAATACATCTCATTAGTAAACCTTATTCTCGATAAGGAAGTGGTGACAGAGTTGATCCAAACAGAATTTAATGCGAAGCGTCTCAAAGAAGAACTCATTAAAATCTTAGATAAGCATCAACGAGCTAGCTTGTTTTTAGAGTATTATGACTTGGAGAAAAAACTCGGTGGTAAAGGAGCGAGCAGGAAAACTGCTGAGTTGATTAGTAAGAAATAACTTAAATTGCAGTAAAGTCCCCAGACGCTACAAAATTGCATCTATGAAAAACATTGTTTCCCTGCTGCTACTCCTACTATTCATTAGTTCTTGTGGCTCTAAAAAGTCAGTGCCTCTTAAAAACGGAGTCATTACCTCTTCTGAAATAACAAAATCTTCTTCCTATAAACAAATAGACAACATCATTGATGATGCCATGCGATACGAAGGAACCCGCTATAAATATGGAGGCACCACAAAAAGCGGGATGGATTGCTCTGGATTAGTGTACGTCGTATTCAAAGAAAACAATATCCCTTTGCCACGAGTTTCACGTGATATAGCAAAGAGAGGCACTAAAATAGTACTCAAAAAAGCAAAAGAAGGAGACCTTTTGTTCTTCCAGACTAACAAAAATAGAAATGTGATTAATCATGTGGGGCTGGTTATCTCTGTAAAAGGAGAAATTGTAACTTTTATACACAGCTCTACTTCCCGGGGCGTCATTATTTCTACGATGGATGAAAATTATTGGAAAGGTGCCTTTGTAGCAGTGAGACGTATCATTTAATTGTCTACATTGTGCTAAATCGTTCATTTAGAACGTCTTTGGTATCTATGAAATTTATCAACTATCCCATTATCAAGTTTTCATTTTGCTTGACGCTTGGTATTTTATTTGCGCATTATTTTGGTGACTACTTTAAAGCACCTCTTTACGTACTCCTTATTTTGCTTGCCAACATTGCTATTCTCTGGCTAATTGCACGTAAAAAACTATTTCAAAATGCAGTTTTCGGAATTGCAACTTATCTTACTTTTATCAGCATTGGGTACATCAACTATCAAAACCGGTTACCAGAAAACACGACCAGTCATTATCTTCACGTGACTGCCATAGACAGTCCCCATTTTCTCGAACTTAAAATAACTAAAGAACTCAAGCCCGACATCTATAATCACAAGTATATAGCTACGCTGCAGCGCTTAGACGGCAAATCAGTAAAAGGAGACTTGTTGCTTATTATTAAAAAAGACGCGGTCGTTCAAGCTCTTCAATTAGACGACTTAGTACTCATCAATAAAGAAATCAAATCTATTCGTGCGCCACAAAACCCACATCAGTTTGATTATGCTGCTTATATGCGAACCTTGGGTATTTATGGTCAAATAAGAATTCTGCCTTCGGAAATTATAATGTGTAAAAAAGGCACAACAACTATTACAGGATATGCAGAAGGAATACGAAGTCACATAATAGCCAAGCTGAAACAATCCCCCATTGGTGATGAAGAACGCGCCATTGTTCAAGCTTTATTATTAGGCCAAAAAAACGAAATAAGTAAAGAAACTTTTAACGACTACGCTGCCGCAGGAGCGATTCATATTCTTGCAGTATCTGGTCTGCACGTAGGTATTATCTATTTTATACTATTAGCCGTGTTTTCGCCACTTCGTCGTTTTACACATGGACGTCAAATACAAAGTATATTCATCGTGATTTGCCTTATTATTTTTGCCATTATCACTGGTTTATCACCTTCTGTGACGAGGGCAGTGACGATGTTTAGTTTTTTGGCATTTGCAGGATTACTTAACAGACAGACTGGAACCATAAATACACTTGCACTTTCTTATTTGGCACTGCTACTATGTAACCCATTGTGGATTTTTCATGTAGGTTTTCAGCTGAGCTACCTCGCCGTATTCTTCATTGTATGGATGCAGCCCTTACTCAGAGACCTTATCTCTACCCCCAACTATCTAAGTAGAAAAATATGGGAAATCAGCACCGTGACTATCACGGCTCAGTTAGGATTACTGCCCTTGAGTCTTTACTATTTTCATCAATTCCCAGGCCTATTTATTATCACCAATGTGGTCATTCTTCCATTTCTTGGGTTGCTACTTGGCGCGGGTATTGTCATTATTATTTTAGCACTTATCAATATGTTGCCAGATTGGTTGGCAGAAATATTTAGTGCTATCATTAAGGCTTTAAATGATTTCATTGCCTGGATTGCCGCCCAAGAAGATTTTCTGTTTCAGGATATACCTTTTTCTATCTTTAAGGTATTTGGGACCTATTTCGTAATTATCTCTGTGGTGTTACTTTGGAAGAAATTAAATTTCAAAAGAATTGTGATTGCTTTAGGGAGCATTGCGATATTGATTTCGATATTTAGTTATGATCGATGGAAAAGTACAGATAGTGAATTGGTCATATTTCAGAAGAGTAGAAAAACTTTGATTGCCGCAAAGCAGAACCAAGAATTGTTTGTCTTTAGCTCAGACACCGCGCAATCGATTTTTAGTTCTTATCCATTGAAGTCATATAAGACGAGGGTGGAAGTTGGGACATTTAGGCAAGAAGGAGTGCCTGATTATTTTTTATTTAATGGGCAAAGTATTGTAATTATTGATAGCATGAGTGTGTATCCTAAACTGCGTCGCATTGACTATTTAGTGCTCACAGAAAGTCCTAAAATACATCTGGAACGCGCGCTTGACAGTTTGCAACCACGCCAGGTAATTGCTGACGGCAGTAATTATACTTCTTATGTGAATAGATGGCGGGCCACGTGCTTAAAACGAAAAATCCCTTTTCACCATACGGGCAAAAAGGGAGCTTTTATACTGGAGTAATACGCGCTATTTACTGCTCTTTCATTCTTTAAACTTGTGCTTAAATTCTTTCTGGTAGTCCTGCCATTTTTGCGCTGTGGTTACTTCTAGATATTCATCTGTTGCAATCATCTTTAGATATACTTCCAGTTGTTTCGGTGTTTTATATCCCGGTACGGCTTGGATTAATGTCCCATTATCTTCAAAGAAAACAATGCTTGGATATCCTTGCAATTTTAATGCATCGGCAAAAAAATGTGTTGCATTTCTTCCTCTTCTTCCTTCTTGATAATTGGGGTTTGTATACGTAAAACCATCGTGGGTAATAGACTCCGTTCCTTCCGCGTTAAACTTAACAGCATAATAATTTTTGTTGATGTAATCTATCACATCTGGATTACTAAACGTGTTTTTGTCTAACAATTTACAAGGACCACACCAGACGGTGTAGACATCCATCATTATCTTTTTTGGTGTTTCAGTTTGAGCCGCAAGTGCTTCGTCCATTGTCACCCAATTTATTTTTTGCGCTGATACCGTTGCAGCAGAAAATACGGCAAATACTATAAGAATCTGTTTCATCATAATTGATTTCATTGCTACTCCTTACTTTACTTTAAACGTTGGTTTAAAGCTTAGTGTGTACTTATTAAAGTCTTCTTGCGTTTTTACCGCTTTGTAATCACCTTCAGCAAAAAGCTTTAAGTACAATTCTAACTGCTGTGGATTTCTATAACTTTTTACTGTAGTAAGCACTTCGCTTTCTTTATTGATAAAAACAACCGTTGGGTATGCTCTTACACCAACGTGGCGCGTAAACTGGTGCACACTATTACGTCGACTAGCCTTTACAGGGTCGTAATTGGGGTTTAAGAAGTCCTTATTATTAAATCTTACTGGCTCATCGCCTTCTGCATTAAACTTTACTGCGTAATAGTGCTCATTAATATAATCTGCTACATCTGCATTACTAAAAGTATCACGATCCATCATTTTACATGGGCCGCACCATTTAGTATACATATCTACAAAGATAAGTCGTGGCTCCTTCTCTTGTGCCGCTAAAGCGTCATTCATAGACATCCAATTTATCTTCTGGGCAGACATTACACCTGTTACCAAAACTAAGGCAATCAATACTATACGTTGTAACATTAAATAGTTTTAATGAACCTATTTAAACGAGTTCAGTGTGTTAAAGCAAAAAACGTTCCACAAAAGGGAACGTTTTTTATTTAAAATAATTGTACAATTAACGGATGCCGTGCATCTTCTTTATAAGCATTTTGTTTAAAAGCAACATGATAATCCCAGCTCCAATAGGAATTAAAGTAAATATCATAAAGAAGTAAGACAGTCCTTTTTCTTCAAGAATAGGATCCATATAACTACCCGTAATACCTGCGGCTGTATTTGCAATAAAGTTTGCTACAAACCATACTCCAAACATTAAACCTACCAGTTTAACCGGGGCTAACTTACTTACATAAGAAAGTCCTACTGGTGATACACAAAGTTCTCCTAAGGTATGTAATAAATAAGCAAATACTAAGAACATCATACTTACTCCAGCTGTTTTTGCTCCTAATGGTATAGTCATTGAACCATATGCCAAAATTCCAAAACCAAGACCCAATAAGATAAGACCAATTGCAAATTTTACTGGTCCTGATGGATTGTATTTACTCTGCCATAATTTTGAAAATAATGGTGCAAAAGCAATAATAAAGAATGAGTTAAGAATACCAAACCAAGATGCTTTAACCTCAGCAACTTCTGCATTAAATTCTCTTACTAACATCCAGATTACAATACCCCAAATAATAACAAAACTAGTACCTAGCAATAGGTTAGATAATGAGTATTTAGAATAGGTTTGTCTAAACAACATTCCGAGAACCCAAGTGATAATAACCATTGGGACTATTGTAAGTATCGTATTAAATATTTTGAAGGTAAGCGCTCCATCACCTACCAATACCCTGTCTGTGTAATCCGCAGCAAAAATAGTCATCGAACCACCAGCCTGCTCAAAGGCCCACCAGAAAAAGATCGTAAAGAATGCAAGAACACCAATTACAATAAGGCGATCCTTAGTAACTTTAGAAGTCTGTGCGTCTTCAACAGTATCTTCTATTGCATCTTTAGCATTTTCTAAACTATCCTCTAAAGCGTCATCAAAATCTTGCGTGTTCTTTGGCGAAAGACCAATACGTCCAAAGATCTCTTGAGCGAAATGGAACTGTAACATTCCGAAGAACATAAAAATTCCTGCCAGTCCAAATCCATAATGCCATCCTATAGACTCTCCTATATAACCACATAATAAAATACCTAAGAAAGCACCTGCGTTGATACCCATATAGAATATGGTATATCCTGCATCCTTTTCTTTCCCTTGATTTTTATATAATTGACCTACCATTGAAGAAATATTCGGCTTAAATAAACCGTTCCCAATAATTAAAAGACCTAATCCAATGTAAAAGAACGGATCTGCAAATACTTCTAGCGCCATGGAAGCATGACCTAAGGTCATCAACAATGCACCTAGTATAATCGCCTTGCGATATCCTGTAAGTTTATCAGCAATTAAACCTCCAAAAATTGGAGTGATATAAACAAGACCTGTATACCAACCATATAATACTAAAGCTTCAGATCGATCCCATCCCCAGCCTTCATCTAACATTGATGAAACTAAAAACAGCACCAATAGTGCTCGCATACCGTAGTATGAAAAACGTTCCCACATCTCTGTGAAAAACAATACAAATAAACCAGATGGGTGACCTAACACCGTTTTTTGGTTTGTTTCTGAACCTCCAAATTTAAATTCCATTGAATAATTTATTTATTAATTATTAATTGTGATCTTACTTCGTCCCCATTTTCACCTTCGGTGTTCCCAAAGATTCTTTAATGAAGTTCGTCATTTTCTTGTATAAATGCAGCCGTGTATTTCCGCCGTAAATACCGTGATTTTTATCAGGGTAAATTGCCCAGTCAAATTGTTTATCTGCTTGCACCAATGCTTCTACGAGTCGCATCGTATTCTGTACGTGCACATTATCATCTGCGCTACCGTGTACTAATAAATAGTCGCCTTTTAATTTATCTACATGAGAAGAAGGCGAGTTAGTATCGTACCCACTTGCATTTAATTGTGGAGTGCTCATATAACGCTCCGTATAAATAGTATCATAAAAGCGCCAGCTTGTTACCGGTGCAACTGCAATCGCCATAGTAAAAGTATCTGCTCCTTGAAACAAACAGTTACTCGACATAAAACCACCATAACTCCATCCCCAAATTCCTATTCTATCTTCATCAATAAAAGACATAGCTCCTAGTTTTTTTGCCGCAGAGATTTGATCTTCTACTTCATATTTACCCAACTCGTTTTGCGTCATTTTTTTAAAATCACGCCCTTTAAATCCCGTTCCACGTCCATCTACACAAGCGATAATAAATCCTTCTTGCGCTAGCATTTGATGCCAGTAATCATTACTGCCATTCCATTTGTTTGCTACTTGCTGAGAACCTGGACCAGAATATTGATACATAAATAATGGGTACTCCTTAGTAGGATCAAAATCTTTAGGTTTGATCATATACATATTCAAATCCTCCCCATTCACATTGATCGTAGAGAATTCTTTATCCGAAATAGTATAACCTTTTAAAGCGTCCATCAATCCACTATTATCTTTAATATCTCTCACCACTTCCCCACGCTTAGCGTCATTTAGAGTATACCCATAAGGCGTATCTGTATTATGAAAGGTGTTGATGAAGTAGGTAAAGTCTGCACTAAAAGAAGCGCTATTCGTTCCAGTTCCTGCGGTTAGACGCTGTTTTCCAGTTCCATCTGTTTTGATAGAATATACATCTCTGTTGATGCTTCCATTCTCTGTGCTTTGGTAAAATATACGACTTGACCCTTCGTCAAAACCGTAGTAACTTGTCACTTCCCATTCACCTTTTGTGATCTGGTTGATGAGCTCCCCTTTTTTATCATAATGGTATATTTGGTTCCACCCATCCTTCTCGCTAGTCCAGATAAAGCTATTGTCATCAAGAAATGTCAAGTTATCTGTCACATCTACATACGCGTCGTCCGTGTCTTTTAGGATCAAAATTGCCTTAATATCCTCTGCGTCTACAAATACTAAGTCTAGAGCATTTTGCTTTCTTCCTGTCAATTGCACACTCAAGATATTTTTATTGCTTGTCCACTTAATTCTCGGAATATAGTAACTATCAAAAGCTCGTAAATCTACCATCTCTGTCTTTCCAGAAGCTACATCATACATATGCAAGCTCACCTTAGCATTAGGATCTCCCGCCTTAGGGTATTTAAAAACTTGCTGGTCAGGATATAAAGCTTCGCCATACACATCCATAGAAAAACGAGGCACCTCTGTTTCGTCAAAACGAATAAAAGCTAATTTACTCCCATCACTATTCCAGTCAAAAGCACGTACAAAAGCAAATTCTTCTTCATAAACCCAGTCAGTAATTCCGTTAATAATGCTGTTTTTCTGTCCGTCGCTCGTAATTTGTTTTACGGCTCCAGTGGCAAGGTCTTTAGTAAACAGGTTATTATCTTTCCCGTAGGCCACCTTGCTACCGTCCTTAGTTAAGTGTGGTTCCTGTATTTTATCTTCGGAAATTTTAGTGAGTTGCTTACTCGTTAAGTCATAAAGCACATAGTCACCTAATGAAGAACGACGATAGATTTGTTTTGAATCTGTTGCGATAAGCATTTTACTTTCATCTGCACTTAGCTCATAGGATAAGATGCGATCTAAGCCAGCCACATCTTTAGTATCCACTAAGGTGCGTACCTTTTTACCGTTTTTGTAATCGTAGACATCCACCGTGGCGCTATTTGTATTTCGATGTTGATTTAACACTGCATATTCTTTACCGTTGTTTAAAGAGTGCAATGCATCAAGGCCTTGTGTTCTATATTTTCCACTCCAGATATCTTCTAGAGTGATCTCTTTTTGTTGTGCGGTTGCAGTAAAAGAAGTTGCGATAAACAACAAGAAAAGTGGAATGCTGAGGAAGTATTTCAATCTGTTAAAATTTTGTTAGAGCAAGTTTACTAAAAAATCCTAAAAAATCGTCCGTTTTTCTGTTAATTCCCTCGTGTTTGTTCGCAACTTCGCATAAAATTCGCCACTTACTTTAACTATATTTGCCTAATCAAACCAAAAATAGTTATGCCAAGTCCCGTTTCTGGATTTTCTAAAAAAACTAAAGCCGAAAAAATAGCCTGGCTTGCCTCCCAATATTTAGAGCAAGATCTACACGCTATTGAAATTTTAAAAAGCTACTGGAATCAAGATCCTAAACTGCAACAGCTGCACGACGACTTTATAGAAAACACACTCACTAATTTTTATTTACCACTTGGTATTGCACCTAATTTTTTAATAAACAACAAACTCTATGCCCTCCCTATGGTCACAGAAGAAAGCTCTGTAGTAGCTGCGGCGAGTAATGCGGCGAAATTTTGGTTAGACAGGGGCGGCTTTCAAGCACAAGTTATTTCTACTGTAAAAAACGGACAGGTGCACATCAATTACTTTGGAAAAACTGCGGAGCTCACAGCTTTTTTCAATCAAATTAAACCTATATTAATCGAGAGTATCGCAGACACGCAACGAAATATGCAAAAACGCGGTGGCGGTCTTATTGATATGATTCTTGTAGATAGCACTAAAGATTTAGAGGGTTATTATCAACTGCACTGCACTTTTGAAACGGGTGATGCGATGGGTGCAAATTTCATTAACACCTGCTTAGAGTCGTTTGCAAACACGCTCGAAAAAGAAGCTACTACATATAATGCCTTTGAAGCAGCAAATAAGTTTCCCGAAGTCGTTATGAGCATTCTTTCTAACTATGTTCCAGATTGCACAGTAAAAGCTTCAGTGACTTGTAAGGTGTCTGAGTTGGCGCAAAAAAACATAAGCGGCGAAGAGTTCGCTACAAAATTTGTACGAGCAATCCAGATTGCAAAAACAGAACCTAGAAGAGCAGTGACCCATAACAAAGGCGCTATGAATGGCATTGATGCTATAGTTATTGCTACAGGCAATGATTTTAGAGCTGTCGAAGCTGGGGTTCATTCTTATGCAGCGCGAGATGGCAAATACACCAGTCTAACAGACGCCTGCGTAGAAGGAGACACGTTTCACTTCTGGATTGAAATCCCATTAGCCGTGGGTACCGTGGGTGGGCTTACCCGTTTACACCCTATGGCAAAAGTGGCTTTTAAAGTTTTACAACAGCCAGACGCGCAAGAATTAATGAAAATCATCGCTGTTTCTGGTCTTGCTCAAAACTTTGCAGCAGTCAGATCATTAACCACAACTGGGATACAGAAAGGACATATGAAAATGCACTTGATGAATATTCTAAACCAACTTGCAGCAAGCTCTGAGGAAAAAGAAAAAACTATTTCCCATTTTACGAATCAGGCAGTTACTCATAGTGCCGTTGTCACTTTTGTTAACCTATTAAGAAACTAAACCGTGGAACGCACCTTTTACAGTCACGGTAAACTCTTACTCACTAGCGAATATGTCGTTCTCGATGGTGCAATGGCACTTGCCATTCCTACAAAAAAAGGACAGACCTTAAAAATTACTCACACTGGTTCAAAAAATAATTGCATTCACTGGCGCAGTTTTACTGTGGAAGGTGACTGCTGGTTTGAAGACACGCTGAGCATAAGTCAACACGGTATTGTTTCTCTAAAAAATACTGAAATTTCAAAAACGCTTTGCGAGATTCTTTTGGCGGCACAACGACTTAATCCTTTGTTTTTAAACCAGGTGATAGAAAGAACGGTAGTGACACAACTAGAATTTCCGAAGTCATGGGGCCTGGGTTCTTCTTCTACCTTAATAAATAACATTGCGCAATGGGCAGCGGTAGACGCCTTCTCTTTGCTCTTTAACTCTTTTAAAGGGAGTGGTTATGATATTGCTGCGGCCCAGATGCACACGGCATTTTTGTATCAAGTGGCGCATGAAACTCCTAGTTTCAGCCCATCTCCTTTAGCTTGGACATTCACAGATCAATTGTTTTTTATTTATTTAAACAAGAAACAAGATAGTAAAGAAGGGATTTCACATTATAAGACGAAACGCGGCTCCCAACAAATTGACTTTAAATATTTCTCAGCTATTTCCGAAGCTATTATTGCCGTAACAACACTAGATGGTTTTAAAACTCTAGTAGAAAATCACGAACGAGCTATTTCGGAAATCATTGAAATGCCTACCGTCAAAGAACTGCTCTTCTCAGAATATAGCGGTGCTATTAAAAGTCTTGGTGCTTGGGGTGGAGATTTTGTTTTGGCCACTGGAACCGCAGTCGAGATGCGCTATTTTAAAGAGAAAGGATACGAGACTGTTATTCCTTTTTCTGAAATGTGCCTATAAAAAAACCTCTCCCAAATGGAAGAGGCTTTCAATAAATATACGCTGTATTGATTAATAGAAACTAGCTCTATTGTCTTCAATTACCGCTTTCTTCTTAAGGGCATCTATTACTTTAGCTTCAACACCTGTGTTTTGCAAATCCAATTGGTTTGCAAAAGAAGCATAGTTTTCTAGTGTTGGCGCAGGAACTTTTGCAAGCACCTTTACCTTAAATACACCAGATTTACCTGCTACTAGTCCCGTAGATGCCATTGCCTCTGTACCAAAAGCCGCTCCAACAACTTTAGGCTCAGCACCTGCGCCTGGGATGGTAGGGATTGCCATTGATACTGCCGTCGCAGTCTGTACCGTCACACTGTTTGCTGTTGCAATTGCCTGAAGATCATCACCGCTCATCTTGTCCATAATCATTGCCGCTTTTTTCTCGTTACGCAAGATAGGTGTAACCTGCGCAGACGCATCTGCCACAGTCATAACACCATTAGCACTCTTACGTGTTAAACGTGCAACCACATAACCATTAGGCGTATTAAAACGCTTTACATCACCTACTTCAGTCTCTTCGCTAAAAGACCACTTGATCACTTGTCTAGAATTAGTTAGTCCTGGGATGTTAGCATCCAGATTTCCTATTTTATTTACTGGACGTACCTGCAAGTTTTCTTCTTTAGCCACGGCAGTAAAGTCTCCTTTTCTAGCAGCATCTTCAAATTTTGATGAGATTGAGAATACTTCGTTGATAGTTTCATCGGAAGCTTCTACTTGTTTAGTGATGGTAGCTAGCTTGTAGGCTGCTTGCGCATTCTTAACATCTGTTACATTAATGATATGGTATCCAAAATCCGTCTCTACAAGACCGATTGTTCCTTTTTTGTTATCTAACATAAAAGACTTGTAGTTAGGCGCTAGTCCTGTATTAGGATTTAAGTATCCTAGCTCACCACCTTTATCTTTATTACTTGCATCGTCTGATTTTGCCGCTGCAACTGCTGCAAATTTAGAAGGTGTACGTTTTACAACACTTAAAATACTATCTGCAATCGTTTTAGCTTCTTCTTTAGTTCTAGTGATATCACTAGAAGCTCTCAATGTCCCTGCCCATCTTACTAGGATATGACTCGTGTTTATAGAATCTGCTAATTGTCTTTTTTCTGTTACTCTCGTTACATTATACGTAGCTCCATTCTTGTAAGGTCCAACAACGGCACCTACTTGTAAATCGCTATCTGCTGCTGCTAATGGCGCAGGAATATCTTTTACAAAATACCACCTGTCTTGGTACGTAACGTCTGAGTTGTCATTAACATAAACCTCAGCATTCTCAGCATCTTTAAAAGCCACTCTTGCTCCTCCATTGTTGTCTATCCCTGCAGTTAAATATGCTCTCATACCATCTTCAGCAGCTGTGATGTCTGCATCAGATGCTTTCTCATCAAAAGTAACATACTCGATATCTGTTTGTGCATCAACATCAAAATCTGCGGTGTGCTCATTTATATATTTTTTAATTTCATCTTCAGAAACAGTTACATCTACATCGTTGATAGATGTATAAGGCACTTGAACATACTGGAAGTTAATTTTATCATTCTCGTAACGATACTGTTGTTCTCCTTCTGAAAGTGTGCTTTTTAAACCACCCTTGATCATATTCATGTAGTTACGTTGTAAGACACCTTGGATAATACCTTTTTCATACGTAACCCATTGTTGGTACCCAACGGCATTATTAGCTTTTACATCCGCTATATACTCATTCATACGAGTACGGTCAAACTGTCCAATATCATTTTTGAACATCTCGTTACCCGCAAGTCCATCTGCTAATGCAGCATCAAGCTGGTCTTTTTCAATACGGATTCCAAGTTTTGCAAATTCTTCTTCTAGTAATACTCTCTTCACTTCTTGATCCCAAACTACATTTACAGCAGATGCCGTAGTTGCAGTAGGTCCCATCTGGCGTTGCACCGTTTCTACTTGCGCCATAAATTCTGTTTGCGAAAGCTCTGTATCGTTCACTGTAGCGACACGAGATTGTGCTTTGTTTGAGCTTCCCCCTCCGCCTTTAAGTACATCCGCTAGTACAAAGGCAAAGAGTGCCATTGCAATAATCACAATTAAAAAAACCGTCTTCTGTCTAATTTTGCTTAGTATAGCCATCTATATTCTGTATTTATTTTCTTTATTATTTTTGAAATATTCCGTCTTGCAACGCTTTTTTCCTCATTTACTTTAAGTTAAACCAAGGGATAAGACCCGTTAATTTAGTGGGCGAAAATACCATTTTCCACTCATTAATAAAAACGATAAATTGAAAAAAACACCGGAAAGTAAAAAAAATTATTCCTCAGGCGCTGGTTGCACTTCGATTAGCTCGATTTTAGTGCTAGAAACTTCTAGGACATGAAGTAAATATCCTTCAATAATTAGTTTTTCTCCTTTCTCTGGAATTCCCTCGGTATGGTTAACCACAAGGCCGCCAAGGGTCTCATACGCCTCACTCTTGGGTAAATCTAATTTATACATCTCATTGAGATAGTCCACCTCTAGTCGCGCTGAAAACTTATAATGATCATCTGCAATTGTTTCTTCAGTCAAGGCAGCAGAATCGTGTTCATCTTCTATTTCACCAAATAATTCTTCGATAATATCTTCTACCGTAATTATTCCTGAGGTTCCGCCATACTCATCTACTACAACCGCAATACTTTTTCGTTTTTTACTTAAGATGTTCAGCACATCTTTGGCCAGCATCGTTTCTGGAATAAACACAACCGGCATTAAGATTTTCTTTACCGTTTCTGGTTGTTTAAAAAGCTCGAATGAGTGCGCGTATCCTAGAATATCATCAATATTATCCTTGTACACTAATATTTTTGACAGGCCTGTACTCGTGAAAATTTTACTTAAATCCTTTGGCGTTGTAGAAATATCGACAGCGACAACCTCTGTTCTTGGGATCATCACTTCCCGTGATTTTACTTCGGAAAAGTCAAGTGCATTTTGAAAGATCTGAATTTCACTATCAATCTCATCCACTGTATCTACAGTTTCCATTTGTTCACTAATATAATTACCAAGCTCTAGTTTTGTAAAGCTTAGCTGCACCGCATCGCCTTCTGTTTTAAAGAATACTCTGAGCACCATATCTGAAATCCAAATTATAAATTCTGAGACAGGCGTAAAAAACATATAGAAGCAATAAGCCGGCACAGCAAAGATCTTCACTAAATTATTGGCATATATCTGAAAAAATACTTTTGGGAGGAATTCTGCAGTAAGTAAAATTACAATTGTTGAAATAAGGGTCTGAATAATTAAACCTAGAAAGCCTTCAATTGACACATAGTCCATCAAAAGGTCGCCCATGTAGAGACCATATACTACAAGCGCAATATTGTTGCCCACCAGCATAGTGGCGATAAACTTTGAAGGGCGATTTGTGATTTTTTGCAGCACTTTTGCCAAAAAGTTATTCTGCTTCTTTTCGATCTCTATATGTATCTTATTTGAAGACACATAAGCGATCTCCATTCCAGAAAAGAATGCAGAGAGTATAAGCGAAGAAACAATTATGATAACAGAAACGTAGTCCACTAATTTAATTTACATGTAAAGATAAACAAGTTTATGACGTGATGCCTATTTGTTTTTATTCTGGTTCTCTATATTTTTTCTGAATCTTCTTTTAAAGAAGAACATAAAAACAGCAGTTACTGCAAAAAACAGAAAGAGATAAGAACGGTAACCTTCCTCTCCCCAGTGTTCATAAACTAGGTACATAGAAAAAGCGGCCATGACAAGGTAGGCGTATTCAAAAAGGCGGTAGATTTTAGATCCCATTGGTTTCTTTTGTTTTATCTATAAGTTGGACTCCTTGATTTTTACGAGACATAAAAGTTTTAAAGTTTTCACTACTATTAAAACCTTGTCCCTCATTAAAAGAGCCATCCTTAAATTTTATTTTATAGGGCTTATCTGTAAAAACCCACTTATTTTTTTGATCCCAGTACATCTGCTCTGCAAAAACAGTAGTGCCATCACTGGTAACCATTTTTACATTTGAACGAAGATCAACTAGATTACTCTTAGCATATTCCACCGCAAAGTCTGAAGTGACAATACTTTTTTTGTTCTCTTCATCCCAGTACCAAACCTCTACCCCTTCTGGAAATTCCCTATACGGAAACTCTAACGTAGTATAATCAAAAGACTTGGGAGTCATTAAATTTACACTTACTTTCCCAGAATCTAAATACTTGGTGGTTGTATTAACACCTATACCTATTGGCGCATTATCACTAATGGACATACGTTGGATATCCTGAAAATTATCTTCACATGAAAAAAGCGTGATAGCACCAACAAGTGTTATCACGCTTTTTATTATATGAATTTTTATTCTCATTCTTAAAGGTTAGGGACTCTTACGCTTCCACCTACCCAACATCTAAAGGTAACTGTTTTACCTCCCATGTTATCACTAAAGATTTCTGTCTTTCCTGGTGCTCTACCGTCATAACTTGCAGCTGTCTGGCTTGCAACACTTGACAAAGAACCATCTACTCTTCCAGCTCTTCTAGCAAGTTCTGCCGCCTTCCAATACATTGCTCTTTTTTCAAAAGGTGTAGACCCGCAGTTGTTAGCGCTTTGTGCATACATATTTGAAATCTTTAAGTAAGCAATACCTGCATTAGGCTTTACCTCTAGCATTTTATTATAGTAGCTTCTTGCATCACTCAACTTACCTGCTTTTCTAAAATTTTCTGCAAGACTGTAATACACTCTTGCTTTATCCTTAGGGTTTGTTTCAAGCTCTGCAGATTCATTAAAATAACGCAATGCTTCAGCAGACTTTCCGTCTTTCTCTGCTAATTTACCTAAATAATAAGCAGACTTAGCAGAAGGCTTCAAAGCGTGCAGTTGTTGTACTAGCTTAAAAAATAATGGATCATCACAATCTTTAGCATTTAATCTACTTAACGCTCTATTTACCCAATCAAGATTATTTTTGTTTTCTTCATAATCCTTATTATATAAAGGCACTAAGTTCTCGCAGTCAGCAATAGCACCTAACTTGGCATCTACCGAACCTCTAACTTTTCCGAAGATAGCTAAATTTCTCTCATAAGCTCCGTAGTTCTTTTTGTCTCTTGTGCTTAGAATTTCACCAGTTTCTTCTCTATCTGAATAATTAATAACTTTTTGAGCCATTTTACCCTCTTCTGTTTCCAGCTTCTCAGTTACAGCATCATACAAATCAAACATATCTGCAAGTGGCACAGACCCCTCTTTATTAAGATCTACTGCAAGAGAGAAAAAGATGTATAAACTTTTTGGGCTTTTAAACGAGGCATTATGGTTTTTAAATATAGACCCGTACGCTTTGTATTGTTCCATTTTTGCTCCAATACCGGCATCATACTTTAACTGCACGATATTCATCTCTATCTTCCCTTTATCTATACTTCCTGGATATAATCTTAAACGATCATTATATAGTGTAATCATATTATTGACCATAGACGTATCTCCATTATCAATAAAGTGATCAAACATTTTTTCGCCATACTGATATACGGCAAGACTAAATTTAGGACAAGAGGCAACTAATGGCGCATAGTGCTTAATTGCTTCGTCATAATTTTTTGCTTTTGCTGCCTCAATGAACAACGAACCCTTTAGCGTACATTCTTCACTTATGCTAGCCTGGGCTAAAGCATTACCACCCATTGTAAGGGTAAATGCTGCTAAAAGTAAAACTATATTCTTTTTCATGCTGTTAGTGTTATACAAATTAATCATAGTATCTTTTTTCAAACCATCTATCGTTCAGTGACAGACTTAAAAATGTGTTAAAGAAATCCTCTTTTATCAATCCAGAATTTGTAGTTCCTCTAGAACCAAATTCAACTCCTAGGTTAATGTTGGTAAATAATTTCCCTGATGGTAGTCCTACTCCAAAAGATATGCCAAACTCATTAATATCTTCTCCATTGACCACTAGCCCCGTACCTTCATAACGCATTCCTCCACGATAAACTACTCGCTGCCAGTACCTTCCTATTCCGTTATAATTTGGGATATAAAAACCTCCCAATCTATATTTTGCTGCATCCTTAAACTCAACATTATCAATTTCAAAAGTTCGGTTTGTAAAATTACTTGTTTTTTGGTTTGTATACTCAAGACCAACGAACCAATTTTTAGGAGCACCTATTCCTCCTCCTACTGTAAATTGTGACGGGAAATCAAAGTTAGTGTCTCCTACAACTATCTCTTCACTAAACACAGTACCCTGAGCTCCCGTAGTTGGAGAAACAAACACAGAAGATATTTCTCTAAAATTTGTACTTCCCAGATTTGTTTCAGGAGTATACGTAAGACTCCCCATAATTTGCAAGTTGTTTTCTAGTAATTTTTGATAGGCAAGACCCACTGTATAATTTATACCAGAAAGATCAGACTCATTGCGTTCTCTTGTTGCGTATTGAAATTCCCCATTAGCACTTGTGATGAGCGCAGTGTTATTAATCTCTCCAAAATTATAATTTACATCTACTCCAGCGCTAAATTCGGGAGTAATACTATATGCCAATGCAACAAAGGCCCTATTAAGCCCTCCATCACCGGTGTATGAGGTGTTAAACAAATCACCATCAGATATCAATTTATATCCAACTGAGGTATATGGTATTAAACCAAAACTGGCGCCAAATTTTCCCATTGGCAAACCTACTGCGATATAATCTAAAGAAGTGGTCGCAGCGTCAGTAGATCCTTCATCAGATTTTTGACTAGAATATTTATGACTAGCACCTATAGTGAAGTTGGTGAGTTGTAATCGAGCTAAACCAGCCGGATTTTGCATATTCAAGTGAATACTATCTGAGTATACACTCAAACCACCCATCATTCTGTTTTCTGCTGTTCCTTTAAATTTAAGTGATCCTATCCCGTAAAATGAGTAAGGCGAAGTGGTTCCTTCTTGCGCAAAAGTTGTTGCGCTTATCACGCAAATACAAACTGTAACTAAGATTTTTCTTAACATCAATGTTTATTATGTTCTAAAATGAAGTGTAACCCTTCTAACAAAAAATTTGAGTTTGCAAAGATGCCTATTTTTATGCTATCTCGCAAAAAATCTGTGTCTCCACCGGTTAAAATCACTGTTAAATCAGGATACTGGTTTTTGTATCTATTAATCGTGCCTTCTATCTCACCAATAACGCCGTATACAACGCCACTATGTAAACTTCCACCAGTAGTGTTTCCTATAAAGTTTTCAGGAAATTCCTTATCTAGCAAAGGAAGTCCAGCGGTAAAATGATGCATTGCTTTATAGCGCATCTCGATTCCAGGAGAAATGGCGCCTCCTTTATAATGATTTTCATTAGTTAAGAAGTCATACGTAATGCAACTCCCAGCGTCTACCACAAGTATATTTTCCTTTGAAAATTTTAATGCGGCTGCACTAGTCAAGGCAATTCTATCCACCCCTAAGGTCAAAGGTGTCGCATAATCATTCTCAAAAGGAACGGAAGTTTTGTTCGTGAGTTCGATCAAAGTGTATTTCTCGGAAAGCAACACTACATATGCCGCAGAAAACTCGCCCACTGAAGAAACGATACAATGTGATATACTTAAAAATTGTTGAGAGAGATCGCACAAGGCAACGGGAAACGCTTGGTTTTCACAAACCACTTTATGCACTAACTCGTTTTTATTAAAAACTGCGAGTTTGATAAAGGTATTCCCTACGTCAACGATTAAATTCATACAATTAGAATGACGACAAAAATACAACATCATTTCACGCTACGGAGAGCTCAACTAACAAATCTAAAATATCATTTTAAATTTGTTAATTATTTATTTTGATGTGATTAAAATAACTTTATCTTTGCAGCCGCTTTGAGAAACACTTGTTGATTAAAGTGACAAAAAAAAGAAGGTGCCTTAGCTCAGTTGGTAGAGCAATGGACTGAAAATCCATGTGTCCCTGGTTCGATTCCTGGAGGCACCACTTTAAAACCCGAAACTTGCGTTTCGGGTTTTTTGTTTTTGTAAGAACCTGAAAAGATTGATTTTAGAAAAAAATAGACTAGAAATAAGATCTTCAATTCGGTCTAAAATGAAGGTTAGAGTTCTCATTTATATTAATTCAGGTATTTTTTATTTTTTATTTAGCGACAGGTTATACACATGTGAAACCAACCACATCACGCTCCGGATAAAAAAGCATAATGAGCATACTTACAAAGGTTCTTTCACTAAAATTGCTTCAGATTGGAAATTTAAATTAGTTTTTGAGCGCAAAAAGCAAAAAATAGCACCATATCTAGAGCTATTTGCAACACGTATAAAATTTAGCAGGATTTAATCTCTCAATCACTAGACCGCTCCTCAAAATCATATTCCGACACGCAAGGGCACCTCTTGAGATTTTTTGTTAAAAAAAAACACTCTTGAACAAGCTCGAGTATTTTTTAAACAAAAAATCCCGATTCATTTCTGAATCGGGATTCCTATTTAGTGTGGGCGTTGAGGGATTCGAACCCCCGACCCCTTGGGTGTAAACCAAGTGCTCTGAACCAACTGAGCTAAACGCCCGCTTTGTTAGCGAGTGCAAATATAAAGTAGTTTTTAAAACCAACAAACATTAATTTAAAAATAATTCATCTTTTTTTTCTTCTTTTAAGACAACACTCAAACAACCTCTGCAACCACAAATGTACTACCGCCTATAAACACCACATCCTCAGTACTAGCCGATTTAAAAGCAGTGCGATATGCTCCACGCACCGTCTTAAAGCTTCTTCCATTTAATCTTACTGTTTTGGCAATATTTTCTAATTTTTCGACCTCAAGTGCCCTTGGAATCTTTGGTTGACAGAAATAATACGTCGCATTTTTCGGAAATAGCCCTAATACAGCCATGACATCTTTATCATTTACAAACCCTAAAACAACATGCAATCTCTTTTTTGGTATTTCACTTAACTGCCTTAGCACTATTTCTAAACCTTCTTTATTATGCGCTGTGTCACAAATCACTCTTGGATTTTCATTAAGTACTTGCCATCTTCCTAAAAGCCCCGTATTCGCTACTACACGCAAAAGGCCTCTTTTAATATGTGCTTCGGAAATAGTGAAAAAAGTTGCATCAAGCTGCTCCAATGCCACACGAGCTGTGCGTTGATTGGTTAATTGATATTCTCCTTTTAAATCACAGGGGTAATATTTTATGCTATCTTCTTCTGCTAACATAAGAGAAGCATTGTTCTTTTTTGCGATGTGTTTGAAAACCGGTAACGTTTCCGGAGTAACTTCACCTACCACGACTGGAATACTATTTTTTATGATTCCTGCTTTTTCTGTAGCGACCTTTTCTAAGGTATCTCCTAAAAACTGTGTATGGTCCAAACCAATATTAGTAATGACCGAAACTTCAGGCACTATCACATTAGTGCTATCAAGCCTCCCTCCTAATCCAACTTCAATAATTGCAATATCCACTTTTTCTTTGGCAAAATAATCAAACGCTAAACCCACTGTCATTTCAAAAAAGGACAATTGATTTGCGATAAAAAATGATTGATGGGTTTTCATAAACGAAGAAACGCTTCTCTTCGGAATCATCTCACCGTTAATCTTGATACGTTCTCTAAAATCTTTGAGATGTGGTGACGTATAAAGTCCCACCTTATAACCCGCTTCTTGCAACACAGAAGCTAGCATATGACTCGTAGAGCCCTTGCCATTGGTTCCTGCAACGTGAATTGCTTTAAACCGCCTCTCTGGACTCCCTAAGTAATTAACAAGTGTTATGGTATTTGAAAGATCTGCTTTGTACGCAGCTTTTCCCTCACGTTGATACATGGGGAGCTGTTGATACATCCATTTCAGTGTGTCTTTATATTTCATCTAATGAAAAAATAATTGCGTCTTCCAAAACTATTCAGATAACTTAAAATTGTAGATGATCTTCCCTATTTGCTTTGTGGGAGCGTCAGTATCAGGGTTAAATCGAGTTGCGAGCGCTGCACGTCTAGCAGGATCTTTTAAACAAAGTGAGTTATTAGTTGTACCTCTTACACCTGGAGTTGCTTTAATCACTTTCCCGGTTCTATCAACCTCGATACTCACCACTACGACACCTTCTTCATTGCAGTCTTGTATGTACTTTTGTTTATTAAGCGCCTTACGCCCTCCTAGCAAGTAGTTACCATCACCATCAAGTCCTTTTCCTGTGCCGTAATAACTCTTTGCATTCGGGTCACCATTTGGATTCCCTTTATCTCCTGCGGCATCATTATTCCCTTCTCCACCTTTTGCTGTACCATCACTTTTAGGACCATTGATAAGGTTATCTAATGCGCTTTTGGTTGTTTTATCTGGAGTGGGTTCTGGTTCTTTTACAGGCTCTTTTTTAGGCGTTTCCTTTTTAACCGGCGTTTCTGTCTTAACGACTTTCTTCTCTTCTTTTTTAATTACTGGAGCATCTTCCGTGTCTTGAGTGACCACATCTTCTTTAATTTCTGTCTTTGGCTCTGCTGCAGGAGGAGGCGTAGTTACTTTTGGTGCAGACTTAATTGCTTCTGTAGGCTGGATATTACTTGTCCCTGTATCTGTAGTGCCAAAATTTACAGCAATCCCATTCTCAGGTGGTGGGTCTAAATAAGTCATCCCCACAAAAAACAATAACAAAACCAAAAACGCATACAGAATTACTGTGATGGTCATACTTTTTCGTTTATGTTCTGTGTCTAAGAGAGGCATTAGGATTTAGGATTTAGTGAAAAAAAATTACAAGTACTGGCAAAATTATCCTTATGTATTCTATTATAAACTTTTCAAGATGCGCCGCTAAACCTGACAACTGATACTTTTGACTAATTACTGTGCACTAACTATTAAAACCTAATTAGGCCTCACCGCAAGCACCAGTTTAAAACGATTCTTGTTTGCAATATCCATTACAAAAACAGCGTCTTCTATAGGCACTCCTTCTTCTGCTCTTAAGATTAGGGTAGGTTCTTCTTGTCCAGCTAGTGCTGCTTTAATTTGACTTTCTAATCCGTTTTCTGATACGCGCTCCTTATTTACATAATAGGCGCCATCTGCAGTAATACTAACACTAGCTTTCTGAACATTTGTACTTTTCCCATTTGCCTTCGGTAAAATTAAATCTAAGGCATCTGGCGTGATCGCCGGTGATGTTAATAAAAAGAACACCAGAAGTAGGAACACAATATCTGTCATGGAACTCATTGAGAAATCCGGACTTACTTTATTTCTTCCGCGTAAGTTCATACTATACTGGTTCGTTAAGAAGGTCTAAAAAGTCTACCGCGGTAGCCTCCATCTGGTGCACCACCTTGTCTGTTTTTACTACCAAATGGTTATACCCCATATAAGCGATAATACCTACTATAAGTCCAGCAACCGTGGTGGTCATGGCCGTGTAAATACCTTCAGCAAGTAAACCCATCTCTGCTTGACCACTACTTGTAGCGAGTTGATGAAAAGCTAATACCATACCAATTACAGTCCCTAAGAAACCAATCATAGGTGCTGCTCCTGCAATGGTAGCGAGTACACTTACGTTTTTTTCTAGTTTGTATACCTCTAACCTTCCAGCATTTTCGATCGCTGTATTGATGTCATCAAGTGGACTTCCTATTCTGCTAATTCCTTTTTCTGTCAATCTTGATACTGGGCTATTTTGCTGTGCACATAGCACTTTTGCCGCTTGCAAGTTTCCGCCGGCAACATTATCACGTATTTGATTCATAAAATTAGCGTCGTACTTGGACGCCGCTTTAATCGCAAATAAGCGTTCAAAATATACATAGAGCGCCACAAATAATAAAATGGCCAATGTGCCGATGATAATCATACCTCCTGTCCCACCGTTCACGATGAGCTCCATAATAGATAAGGTTTGTTCTGTTACTTCGGGTTCTAACAGTAAGGCGTCTTCTGCAGCGTCTTGGATAAAGAAGTTTAGCATAAAAAGGGGTTATTTTTAAAATATAACGAGATATTGTTTCTAAAATTGTTTAAGCATTGTGGAAGATTACACGTTCTATTAATAAGAACACGGCAGCTCCCGCTGCAAAACCAACAAAGGCCAACCAAGTAATTTTCTTTAGATACCAGATAAAATCTATTTTTTCCATTCCCATAGCTGCTACTCCAGCTGCAGAACCTATAATTAACATACTTCCTCCAGTTCCTGCACAGTAAGCAATAAAGTGCCATAAGACAGAATCTGTGGGCGCATCATACATCCCTATGGAGGCAGCTACTAAAGGCACGTTGTCAATAATTGCAGAAAAGATTCCTAGTAATATAACCACCATATCTTGGTTAGGCACAGCTTGCTGCAATACCTCAGCAAGATAGCGTAGGGTCCCGACTGGGTCTCCATTTTCTGCTACTCCATACACTAGACTTTCTAATCCTGCTACCGCCATTAAAATCCCTAAGAAAAATAAGATGCTTGATATTTCGATACGAGATAACGCCTTGTGAGCTGAGTATAAGTGTCTTCTTTCTTTACTGAAATCTTCTTCAGGGTGTATGTATTCTGAAACAAGCCAGACCACTCCAAGCGCAAACATCATACCTATATAAGGAGGTAAGTGGGTAAGTGTTTTGAAAATAGGCACAGACACAATCATACCAAGTCCTAAAAACAACATCGTTTTACTACTTAATAGTCTTTCTGCTTCCTCATCCTCTGTCGTATCTACTTGAATGTTTCCTCTAAAGGCCGGTAAATAACTAGCAATAACAAAGGGCACAATAAAACAAACAATGGATGGAATAATAACATATTCTATGAGTCCCATTGCTGTTACATTTTTAGCAATCCAAAGCATCGTGGTTGTTACATCACCAATTGGTGACCAAGCCCCTCCAGCATTTGCCGCAATCACAACCATTGCTGCATACCACAAACGCTCTTCCCTTAGGTAAATTAATTTACGTAAAAGCGTGATTAACACAATTGTTGCTGTAAGATTATCAATGATTGCAGATAATATAAATGCAAGGATTCCAATGATCCATAATAATCTGCGCTTACTTTTTGTGCGTACTGCGCCTTTAAGCAATTCAAAACCACGATGAAGATCAATGATCTCAACGATAGTCATCGCTCCTATTAAAAATATTAAAATTTCAGCAGTCTTACCTAAGTGGTGTAAGAGTCCATTTTCAAAGCCTTCTGCTGCGACTTCACCACCCGTTAGGAAACTAAACACATTGTCGTGCGTATCAATAACATCAAACCATCCAGCGTGAAAGCCAATAGCCAATAAACCCCAGATTAAAGCGGCCATGATTAAGGCGGGCACAGTCTTGTCTAGCTTGAGTGGATGCTCGAGCGTAATTGACAAGTACCCAATGATAAAAATTAAAATAATAATAGAATCCATAGTGTTCGTCTGAGTGTTATATTATACTAATTGCTTTAAAGCAATCTCAAAAGCGGTCTTACTTATATTGGTCTTAGCGCTATTGTTATCAAAAGTGTTTTTAATAGCATTCTTTATAGTAATAGACGTATCATTAAAAATAGCCTCGTCTGTCATTTGAACTTTACGTTCCATAAAATATGCAAACACACGTGCCATCCCACAATTACTAATGAAATCTGGGATTAAACTTACGCGATCATCTGTGTACTCCATGATACTGCCAAAGAAAATTTCCTTATCAGCAAATGGCACATTTGCACCACAACTAATTACCTCAAGACCAGCGTCAATCATTTGAGAGATTTGCTCCTTAGTAATCAAACGAGATGCTGCACAAGGCGCAAAAATCTGACACTCTAAGTTCCAGATTTTCTCATTGATTTCTTCAAAAGGAATCATATTTTCTGCCACTAGTGTATTCCCATCCTTATTATGATATAGATTGGTAATCTCTTCAAAAGAGAATCCGTCTGGATTAATCACACCGCCCACGCGATCTATAATACCTACTACTTTAGCTCCCATTTGAGCTAAGTAAAAAGCCGCTGCTGCGCCTACGTTTCCAAAACCTTGTACGATGGCTTTTTTACCCTTCACGTTTCCACCATAAATATCATAATAATGACGCACCGCTTCGGCAACACCGTAACCAGTAATCATATCTGCCACTGTGTATTTACGAGACACATCTGGTGAGTATGTCGTATTCTCAAGCACTTTGATTACCCCGTGGCGTAATTGCCCAATTCGGTTAATCTTATCTGCTTCTGTTGGTGAAAAATGGCCGTTAAAAACTCCCTCTTGAGGATGCCAAACACCACTTTGCTCTGTGATTGGGATTACTTCGTGAATTTCATCCACATTTAAATCTCCTCCTGTACCATAATAGGACTTTAACAAAGGTGACACTGCCTTATACCAGCGCTCTAAAACACCTCTCTTACGAGGATCGTGCGGATCAAAATTAATTCCAGACTTGGCACCACCTATGGCTGGGCCAGAAACGGTAAACTTTACTTCCATTGTTTTTGCAAGGGAAAGCACTTCATTCTCATTGAGTCCTATTCGCATTCTGGTTCCCCCTCCTGCTGCGCCACCTCTTAAAGAGTTGATGACTGTCCAGCCTTCTGCTTCGGTTTCTGGATCATTCCAGTGAAATACAATTTCTGGGATTTTCTCTTCGTATTTTTTAAGTAATTCTTTCATTTGTTATGCCCGCGTAGACGGGTGAATTTTAATTCGATGACTCAGTTTTTATACTTTTTTGCTTCCGCGAAAATGTTCTGTACATGAAGCTCGCTAAAAAATCTGAAGGATAGCTATAATTGATTCATAATTAAGAAGGAATTTTAATGATTGGTCGTCTAATTAAGTAATGCTTGCGACCTAAGCTACATATATTATTAATACGCTTTAACTAAATTGTAAAGAGTGGAGACAAATATAAATAATTGGCTATGTGTTTATGTTTCTTTTGCGTAAAATTTATGCGTTGAGATATCCACAAGTAATTCTATCACAAAATAACAAGAATAAATATTTTAACTTGCGCCAACAACCACCTATTTATTGAATTTTGAATCCATCTACTTAAGTCATTCGTCGCTCGTGTATAACGTGGCGCTTCAGTATGTGCAAAATAAAGAGGATGCAGAAGAGATTACACAAGATGTTTTTATAAAAGTGTATGACAAGCACCTTGAGTTTAAAGGGGATTCAGCTTTAAAAACTTGGATCTATCGCATCACTATAAACACGTCTCTGGATTATATAAAAGCGAAAACCAGAAAAAAAAGAGCTGCTTTTTATCATCGTGATGACGAAGCGCTGCAGTACCTAAGCGACTTTAATCATCCAGGTGTAGCTTTAGAAAACAAAGAAGCAATGGCAGCATTATTTAAAGCTATTAATCTTTTGCCAGAAAAGCAGCGAACGGTACTATTACTATTAAAAGTAGAGGGCCTATCACAAAAAGAGATTGCCGAAATTCTAAAAAAATCACCAAAAGCTATCGAATCTATTTTTCAACGCGCCAAAGCAAATCTTAAAAAAATACGCACCAAAGCCGAGGGATTATGAAACAAAAAACGTCTAACAATTATATGGAACGCCCAGAAGATTTATTAACTACTATAAAAAAGGTGCAACCCGATTCTCAATTATACACCACTATAAGACAGCGCATTAAAAACAGAGAACTGGAAGCAACCCCTTGGAGTATTTTAAGAATTGCAGCTATACTTTGTGGCGTATTTCTTTGCGTAGAAGCGTATATAATTAGCACACCAACAGTTGATGATATGGCTGATGAAATAGCACTGGTTTCTGTTAACTCTAATACCTTATATGATGATAACGAATAGAAAACTTACCATAGGGATTATTGCACTCCTTCTTATAAACGGCATCATCTTGGGCTTTTTTATGACAGGGCACAAAAGAGGCAATAACGGTATGAATAGCAGACATCAAGGGCCAGAACATATTATTATTGAAAAACTTGATTTTGATGACACCCAAGTAGCTTCGCTTAGAACTTTAAAAATGGTGCATATAAAAAATATGCGTTCAAAAGATGAAGAAATTAGAGGAGTAAAGAAACTTATTTTCAATTCTTTAGGGAGTGACTCCCCTGCAAATATTGACTCATTGAGTACTATAATTGGTGGTATTCAGAAAGATATTGAACTATCACATTATAATCACTTTATAAAAATAAAGGAGCTCTGCAGAGAAGATCAGATTGAAAAATTTAATGAACTAAGTAAAGATCTTTCAGAAATTTTCAGAAGAAAAAGACCTCCTCATAATAAAGGAAAATAGCAATTATTCATACCAAATAAGACTGATTAAAACAAAACCTAAATTATCTAATCCCAAATTATTCTTATGAAAAAACAATTTTTACTTTTAATTGGTTGCCTTGCATGTGCCTTTATATTCATGAGCGCAACGATAGACCTAGACAATCTTTTTAACTATGCTAATCAAGACGTTCCTGGCTATATTACAAAAGACAATACGACTACAAACCCTATCACAGATGAGGTAGCCACTTTAGGTCGCGTCTTATTTTATGACACAAATTTATCTGCAAATAACACGATAGCCTGCGCTAGTTGCCATATTCAGGAAAAAGCTTTTGGCGATGTAGCTACTCTAAGCGTCGGTTTAAATGGAGATTTAACTGGACGACATTCTATGCGTTTAATTAATTCTAGATTTGCAGATGAGGATAGATTCTTTTGGGACGAACGCGCGGCAACCCTAGAAGAACAGACAACAAGACCTATTCAAGATCACGTAGAAATGGGGTTTAGCGGGACTGATGGAGATCCAGATATAGATGACTTGATCACCTCTCTAGAAGCTATAGACTATTATCAAGACTTATTTGGCTTTGCGTATGGAGATACTACCATAACCGAAGCACGATTGCAGGAAGCATTAGCCCAGTTCATTAGGAGTATTCAATCTTTTGATTCTGAATTTGACACTGGTCTAGCTCAAGTAAATAACCTCAACCAAGATTTCCCGAATTATACCGCTGAAGAAAATCAAGGAAAACAATTATTTATTTCACCGCCCCCAAATGGAGGAGCAGGCTGTATCGCTTGTCATAGAGCGCCAGAATTTGACATTGACCCAAACTCATTAAACAATGGTATTATCAGAGTTGCTGGTAGTCCTACAGAAATAGACCTCACTAACACACGCTCTCCTTCTCTAAGAGATCTTGTTAATCCTGACGGAAGTTTAAATGGACCGTTAATGCATAATGGGAATCCAACTAGTTTGCTTGAAGTAATCAATCATTACAATCAAATCCAAAATGACCCCGCAAATACAAATTTAGATCCTAGATTAACAATGCCCGGAGGACAGACGCAAAGTCTTAATCTAACAGACGCTGAGAAAGACGCATTAATAGCCTTTCTAAGAACACTCACTGGAAACGACGTGTACACAAATGAAAAATGGTCAAACCCTTTTGAAGATGACGGAAGTATTACCATTATAGGGGGCGCGCTGTCAACGCAAGAAGACGCCTTCAACAAGCGAGTGAGTGTGCATCCAAATCCTGTAGTGACAACTTTAAGTATCAGCATAGAAGGTGGAAATTATAAAATTTCAATTTATGATTTAAACGGCAAGAAGGTATTCCAAGACACGACACAAGGAGATGCATCGCTTCAATTAGAAGCGCTACAAAAAGGTATATATGTCTTAAATATTGAAGATCTTGACACTAGAAAATCATATATCAAAAAACTGATAAAGCAATAAGAAATTATTTAAAATAAAACAACCCGTTTTTTTGATTATTGACCAGGTTGTCTGAGCGTTCTTACTACAAGTCGTAAGAACGCTTTTTTATGGTTGTTATTTCTGGCATTAAGACCTCGTAAGACGTATGTCTTGGTTACAACGGATGAAGCCTAAGTTTATGCAGAGAACAGCAGTTACAGCACACCCTTATCTCATCTTATCTTACCGTATCTAACTAGCTAATTCCTTTTGCAATTTTTCAATATCTGCAAAGACCATCTTATATTTTCTTTTGTTGGGCTGTGCGTGATGCCTACCTTCATCCATAAGCTCCTCTAAGAGTTCTATGGCATCTACTTCTTTACCATTATCTTTTAAAAAACGTGCAAGCATCAATCGTTCTGGATAATTTGAATATCTCCTATTTATTTTTTTAAGAATCTGCGCTGCTTTTTCTACATCACCTTTTTGAAATATTGCCTGCCCGTAATACAAATTACTTTTAGACTTATCAAAATCTGGATGATTCTCAATTCCTTTAGCAACAAGAATCGCCTCGTCGTATTGTTCATCTAGATAAAGTGCTTCCACGAGATTGGCATTTCCGTAGAAATAATCTGTGTGACTTCCTTTTAATGCCGCACGATATTGCAAAATTGCATTAAAGAAATCTTTTATATCCAAATAGGCATCTGCCAGATTTATCCTGCTCTGAAAAGTGTCTGAAAAAGCCAACTTCTCCTCAAGATCTTTCACCCGCTTTGTGGGATTGAGAACCGTGACTACCTCTTTTTGAACGTTTTCAAGATCTCGCTTATTAAACACCTGTGTAATGAGGTAAATCGCACAACCTATTACAGGAATCAGAAAAATAACAAGATACCAATACCACTCACGTCTGTTTGTGTAGGCGTGATACAAGCAGTAAATCTGTAGGGCAATAATAAGGTAATACATCATACTGCAAAAATACGGAAGCTAAATTGATTATTGTGAATTTTGATTAAATGACGTACTCAAAACGTGCTAATGAATCACACGGGCAACTTTCGAGAGGAAATTATTTTATTACTTTTAACGAACAAAAGACTAAAGCAGCACATCCTAGGTGTTTATGAACTCATAAATTTTCCCGCTTGAATGATCGTGATGCGCTCCTGTAACACTGGAGAGACAGTTGTTCTCGTCCCGTAATTTTAACACACCAAGTAATCCAAAAATAAGCGCTTCTTTATACTCAAGTAATTTGGTTACTGGCAGGACTAATGCTAGGTTTTTATGATTTGCTATTCGTTCTAATAAATAAGTATTATAAGCACCACCTCCCGTGACGAGTAGACTTTTATACTCCTTACATTGTGAAGCAATCTGCCAAGCGGCGTGCGCTGTAAAAGTGGCAATAGCATCTTCTTTAGAAAGATTGCTTTGTTGTAATACTGGTAAAATATTCTCTTTTACCCATTCTAACCCTAAGGACTTTGGGGGCACAGTATGGTAGAAAGATAGCTCGTTTAATTTTTCTAAGACAACGGCATCTACGTTTCCATTGCGGGCTATTTTTCCTTCATCGTCAAAAGGCAAGCCCAGCGACTCACATAATTGATTGAGCACAACGTTGACGGGGCAAATATCATAGGCAATACGCGCGTTATTGTTGTTTGTTGATAGATTTGCAAAGCCACCTAGGTTTAAACAATAATCATAATCACTAAAAAGCAACTGGTCACCAATAGGTACCAACGGCGCTCCTTGCCCTCCCAATAATACATCTTGCACTCTAAAATCACAGACCACCTTTTGTTTTAATATTTCTGAAATGTTAGGGAGATTTCCTATTTGTAAGGTGAGTCCGTTTTCTGGCTGATGTAGAATAGTATGCCCGTGGCTACAAACCGCGTCTAGGTTATGAATCTCGTTCTTTTTTATAAATTTCGATATTTTCTGCGCTAGTTGCTTTGTATATCGTTCATTTAAACCATCAATGCTTTCTCTACTCCAAGTAATGGCTTGTTTAAGCTCCAGCCGCATCGCTTCAATATAAGGCACTGTTTCTGCAGCACCTATTTTATAGCTCCAGTCTCCCTTTGCAGAAACAGTGAACCATAACTGAGCGATATCTATCCCGTCAAGAGAAGTTCCGCTCATTATTCCGAGAACGTGATAGTTTGATTTTTTCAAGTCTTTATTTTGAACATTTGAATTAGGTAATAAAGGTAGGGCATTATTTGACAGTAGGTGTTATTTGGATGGTTTGAATCACAGCCTGCTTAGATTTTTATAGGGAATCGTTTGGCAAGCAAGACTAAACGAAACAAGAAAGCGTCTCGAACGAAGCGACTGAGAAAATTGTGACTCGTGCGAGGAGCGAAGCGAATGATCGTGGCTCAAACCGTCTAAACTAAGCGTGATAAAAAATGAACAGCACATTTCAGAAATAAAAATCCACACCATATTTTAAGAAAACTCTCCTTGAAAATTATTCTTTTTAAAACTATCTTTGCAATCTCAAAAAAGAACAATATACTATGGATTTCAATCTATCTGAAGAACATTTAATGATCCGTGACGCGGCGCGTGATTTTGCTAGAACAGAGTTACTACCAGGTGTTATAGAGCGTGATAATAAACAAGAATTTCCTGCCGAGCAAGTGAAGAAGATGGGAGAACTTGGTTTTATGGGATTGATGGTCGACCCAAAATATGGCGGAAGCGGTATGGATGCTATTTCTTACGTTATCGTGATGGAAGAGCTTAGTAAAGTAGACGCATCTGCATCTGTAATTGTTTCTGTAAATAACTCTTTAGTTTGTTATGGTCTTGAGACCTATGGTAATGAGGAGCAGAAAGAAAAATACTTGACGAAGCTTGCCACGGGAGAGGCTTTAGGCGCTTTTTGCTTAAGTGAGCCAGAAGCAGGTAGCGATGCTACTTCGCAGCAAACTACTGCGATAGACATGGGAGACCACTATCTTTTAAACGGGACTAAAAACTGGATTACAAATGGTGGATCTGCAGATTATTACTTAGTAATCGCACAGACAGACAGAGAAAAAGGACATAAAGGGATCAATGCCTTTATTGTTGAAAAAACTTGGGAAGGCTTTGAGATAGGCCCTAAAGAAGATAAATTAGGAATTCGTGGTAGTGACACACACACTTTAAACTTTAACGATGTAAAAGTCCCAAAAGAAAACAGAATAGGTGAAGATGGTTTTGGTTTTAAATTTGCCATGAAAACCTTATCTGGTGGTCGTATAGGGATTGCCGCACAAGCATTAGGGATCGCACAAGGTGCCTACGAACTTGCCCGCGATTATTCAAAAATACGCAAGGCATTTGGCACGGAGATATGCAACCACCAAGCGATTGCCTTTAAACTGGCAGATATGCACCTAGAGATAGAAGCAGCGCGCCACTTAGTTATGAAATCTGCTTGGGAGAAAGACAATGGAATAAACTACGATATGAGTAGTGCAATGGCAAAACTAAAAGCCAGTAAAGTAGCGATGGAAGTTAGTGTAGAAGCAGTACAAGTGCACGGTGGTAATGGTTTTGTAAAAGAATACCACGTAGAGCGCATGATGCGTGACGCTAAGATTACCCAGATTTATGAAGGCACTAGTGAGGTGCAGAAGATTGTTATTAGCAGAAGCTTGTTGAGAGACTAGTCTTACCGGCCCTTCAGCAAAAGCCAACAACATCTAAATTAAGATTGAAATTAAAATATTAAATTTCATCTCGTCCATAGTGCCCAAAATCAAGATAATTATATACTTTTGTATCTTAGATTTTGAGTAAAGCCCGATGGATTACAGAAAACAGATTGGCAAAAATATAGTAGCTTTATTGCTTTTTGTAGCTTTAATGTTACCTTCTGCCGTTCAGTTTATTCATATGTTTGAAGCTCACGAGCATATTGCGTGTACCGAGAACGCCACTCACATTCATGAATCAGTTAGAGAGTGTGATATATGTGATTTTCATCTAGCATTGTTCAATTACGATATAGACATATATCCTAATTTACTATTACCAAAAATTCCTGTAAAGGTTGAGGCAAACTTCACTTCATTACAGTTTCATTCCTTTCAAATAACCAACACCCAATTACGCGCGCCACCTATTTTTTCTTAATAAACAAACTGATACGTTTTATGTTAATTAAGAATTTATATGCACAAGTATGCACTATTAATACTGCTATTCAGCAGTATTACATCTATTTCACAAAATTGTGACAATTCACTTTCTGGCAGGGTAACAGACCTTCACGACGGCTCATTACTTATAGGGGCTACGCTTGTAGTTGCAGGTACTGATCAAGCCGTACAGACTGATTTTGACGGAAAATTTGTATTTTCAAATTTATGTAATAATACCTACTCTATACAGGTATCGCATCCTCATTGTTTGACGAAAGGGTTCACTCTTAAAATATCTGGCAACACCGCCAAATCTTTTAAACTAGAGCATCATTTAGAAGAACTCAACCAAGTTACGATTGAAGGAAAAGCCTACAGTAATAAGTCCAAAACAATACTTGAAAACACTATTTCAAAAGAAGAATTAGAGCGTTTCAGTAGCGGTTCTCTTGGCGACGCCCTAAATAGCTTGAGTGGTGTTTCGTCCCTAAATACCGGAAATACCGTTATCAAACCACTGATTAATGGCCTTCACAGTAGTCGTGTTGTCATCATAAATAATGGTGTTCGGATGCAGGACCAAGAATGGGGAGCCGAACACGCACCAAACGTAGATATCAATTCGGTCGGAAATCTTACATTAATAAAAGGCGCGGGTGCTTTACAATATAGTGGTGATGCAATTGGTGGTGTAATCGTCGTCGAATCTTCAAAAGTTCCTGTAAAAGATAGCCTCTATGGAAAAACATTACTTACAGCAGCAAGCAATGGGCGCGGTGCATCTCTCACTTCCCAATTGACCAAAAGTTATCAAAACGGGTGGCATGCAACCTTGCAGGGAACATTAAAACGCTTGGGCGATTTTGAAGCAACACATTACGTGTTGAGTAATACAGGCATTTTTGAACGCAACGCTTCTTTAAATGTGGGTCTTAATCGTTTCGACTATAGTATAGAGGCATATTATTCACTCTTTAAAAATGAAATAGGAATTTTAAGGGCTTCCCACTTGGGCGGTGCTCAAGACCAAATTCGAGCCATAAATAGCAATAGACCATTAATCATCAACGATTTTACATACCAAATCAATGAGCCAAGACAAGATGTAACCCATCATTTGGCAAGAATTAAGGGCTTCAAAAGGTTTGACAGTTTTGGGAAAGTAAGCCTGCAGTATGATTTTCAAAGAAACAATCGCCTCGAATTTGATATAAGGCGCGGTGCAGACAGCGATAAGGCCTCGTTGGATTTGCAACTGGCCACCCACACGCTTTTATTGGATTTAGATTCTCATTTGACAGATGCAATTAGTCTAAAAACGGGAATTATGGGCAGGTATCAAAATAATTTTGCAGACCCAAATACTGGCGTGCGCAGATTGATACCCGATTATGACAAGTACGACTTGGGAATCTATGCCTTAGCAGATTACCGCTTGAACGACCAATGGCTTCTTGAAGCAGGAGGGCGTTTTGATTATACCTATATGGACGTTTTTAAGTTTTACCGAACTTCCTTTTGGGAATCACGTAATTATGACCAGCTGTTTCCAGAAATAGTGGTCGAGGAACTCGACAATCAGGTTTTGACCAATCCGAAACTTAATTTCTATAACGGTTCAGGAACTTTTGGAGCGGCCTATTCATTTGGCGAAGATTATAAGTTGTTTTTCAACTATTCAATTGCCTCCAGAGCGCCAAATCCCTCAGAACTTTTTAGTGAAGGCTTGCACCATTCCGCTTCCCGAATCGAGTTAGGCGATTTACGTTTTAATTCAGAAATTGGACATAAAGTGTCCCTAACATTCCAAAGGGATAACGACATATTCAGTTTTTCCGTCAATCCTTACATCAACACAATTTCAAATTTTATCGTTATTGAACCTACTGAAATTCAGCAAACGGTACGGGGCAATTTTCAAGTTTGGGAATACCGTCAAACCAATGCACAATTGTTGGGTGTAGATGTGGATGCATCCTATGCTTTTGCCAAAAATTTCCGCTTAAACAATCAGTTTTCTTTGGTAAAGGGCTATGATCGCAATAGGTATGAGCCATTGACAAGTATGCCACCCGTAAATACCAAGAATGAAATCGTTTATCAAAACTCGGAATTCAATAATATTCGCTTGTCATTACAGAGTGAGTATAACTTCCGACAAAACGAATTTCCCGATAACAATTTTGAAGTGTTCATTCCAGAAACACAAACAATGGAAGTTGTGGACCTAAGTACGCCACCCGACGCCTACCATTTGTTCAATTTTAATTCCAGCATCGATTTTAAAGCCACTAAAACAGCAACACTTACAGTAGGTTTTGGAATCACAAACGTAATGAATACTTCCTATCGAAATTACCTGAACCGTCTGCGATATTATGCAGACGATTTGGGCAGAAACTTTTTATTTAATCTTAAAATCAATTATTAATTTTTTAAAATCAGAAACTATGAGAAATTTGAAATTTTTTGCAACTGCAATTTTTGCAACAGTATTATTTGTATCGTGCTCAAACGATGACGACAATACGCCAGAACCCGTAAATGAAGAAGAAGTGATTACCACTTTGACGGTAACCCTTACGCCCAACAGTGGCGGAATGCCTGTTACCCTACAAACAAGGGATTTAGATGGCGATGGACCCAATCCACCAGTAATTACTTCTGGTAATCTTACAGCAGGTGTAATGTATAATGGTACGCTTGTACTATTGAACGAAACAGTAAACCCACCTGAAAATATTACGGAGGAAGTGGAGGAAGAAGATGAAGACCACCAGTTTTTCTACACTATTGGAGGCGGACTTGATGTAACAACAGAGTACGATAATTTTGATGGCGAAGGAAATCCGCTCGGAACAGAATTTACGTTAACAGCAGGAACAGTAAGTTCTGGAACGTTAACGTTTACGCTACGTCATTTGCCTACAAAACCGAACACAGGTCTTGGCGATGCTGGTGGAGAGACTGATATTGCAGCCACATTTAATGTAATGGTACAATAGATTTGAATTAGTCACACCTTTCTTTGTGCCAAAATGAATGCCCTTTATGATTTTACGTAAAGGGCATTTTATTTTTTAATAAAATCAAGTCAACTCTATAAGCCGCAAACCTCTGTATTCGACTAAAAGTAATCATACTACCAAAAACTGCAAAATATTCTTTCTTGCCAACACGCAACTCAAAACAAACATAGAAAAAGATAATCTGAAAAACAGAACTTGGAAATCCTCTGGGGAACAACATATACTTCGGAAATATTATCTAATGAACCCTGACAATTTGGTTGGGATTTTTTGATGGATTTAATTTCAGTAACTTTACGGGATAGCCCTGATAAATCTAATTATTTAGCGAGTTAGAAATAATTAAAAGGAAAAATGATTGAAAGACTGCAACATAAGGAGTTAGAAATTGCTAAAAAAATTCGTGCCGTTTTTCAAGTATCTTATAAGATAGAGGCAAAATTATTAAACGCCACTTATTTCCCACCCTTAAAAAGACCTCTTGAAGATTTTATAGAAAGCACCACAGCCTTTTACGGATACTCAAAAAATGGTGGTCTCGCTGGAGTTATTGAAATTGATCGTAACAATCGCTATACACTTATTAGAAGTTTAGTAGTCAATCCTACATTTTTTAGACAGGGGATCGCAGGAAAACTAATAACCTTTGTTTTTGACACCTTTGATTCAAATCTATTTGTAGTCGAGACAGGTCTTGCCAATGGCCCAGCAACTAAATTATATGAAAAATGCGGTTTTACGGAAGTTAAACAATGGGATACCGAACACGGAATTAGAAAAATAAAATTTGAAAAAAAGCTTCATAACTAAGCGCAACAGGTAGACTCAAATCATTAAACCAACACGACAATACAAGGTTACAAAAGCAATAACGCATGCTGTACCCTGGCCGCTACAAAAAAATCACCTTTAGAAATACAGCCTCAAAAAAAATATTTTTATTTATTCAAAATACAAATCACTTTTTTTGGGAAAAATTGACATTTTTTTCACACTTAAACCATTTCAAAACCAAGCATCTACAATACATTTGACTCATATCAATTATTAAACGAATCGTTATGAAAAAGTACCTTACACCTTTTTGCGCCGCACTTGCCATCTTAAGTCTTTCTTCTTGTGGCAACACAACTAAGGATAAGCTAAAAATAAATCAACTCGAACCATCTATGGGTGAAGAGATGGCTGTCAACACGCAAGTGACAAACAGCCCTAAAAAAAGAGTTTTTACAGATTTTATTTACGACATAGGTCCAAGATTTAGACCCGTGAAAAGAGAGGTGGTACAAAAGGCAAGATCAATCGATGCATTTATTTCTAAAGAAGAACTCGATAAAATCGAACACATCAAATCTGTTACTGTAACTATCATAGATGGTTATATCATATCTGACATAATCGAAACAGGCACTAGCGCATCGTTTAGTGAAGCGCAATTAAAACTTTTAAAAGGGTCAGACTATTCTACTAATCTAATGATTCATGTAGAATTCCAACAAATGAACGCGCAGATTAATACCGTGAAAAACAACTATGCTTCTTCCTATCTTACCATCATTCCAGAAAAACAAGCTTCCTATTTGTTTAGCGAGGAAACCCTTAAAGATTATTTGAGAGTTCAAAGCGAGGAGTCTCGAGTAGGCTTAGATCCAAAAAAACTACGTCCTGCAAAGTTGTATTTTACAGTGACCAAAGATGGTTCTGTTGAAAACGTAAGACTCGATAAATCTTCTTTCTACCCAGTTGTAGACGGGACTATGATTACATTAATAAAAAACTTACCAGGATCGTGGACCCCTGCAGAGAATGCAAACGGCGAGAAAGTAAAGCAAGAGTTGGTCCTGTCTTTTGGACTATTAGGCTGTTAATTGAGCCAAAAGAATCTAGGTCAATACACCGAGCTTAGACGTTAGTAAAAAGCCAAATCCTCACAGCATACTGGGCTATTATTTCAATTATATAAATGATTACTTCAGAAATATCACAGCATGAACCGTTTCCTTTTGGTTGAGGTTTTTGTTATGTAATTAAATTACCTTTACAGGATAACCGAGAAACCACTCCCTTATTACGTGCGTTAGGCAGCGTTTGAAAAACAAATTAAAAATGAAGCAAGTGGCTGTTTAAAACTTGATACATTGTTTTACCCACTCTTACTACAACTACATTAGTTTTATGAAAAAGCAAATTGCTATTATAGGTGGCGGACCATCAACCTTCTTATTAGCCTCTTTTTTAGATGCTAAAAAATTCACGGTGACCATCTATGAAAAAAACAAAACAAGTGGCCGAAAATTTTTAGTTGCTGGTAAAGGTGGCTTCAACCTAACACATTCAGAACCTATTGATCGACTTATTAAACGGTACACCCCTGCAGGTTTTTTAGATGAAGCACTCACTAGTTTTACCAATAGTGATTTTAGAAATTGGCTCGATCACATTGGAATTCCCACCTATGTAGGCAGCAGTAAAAGAGTGTACCCCAAAGAAGGAATCAAGCCTATTGAAGTCCTGAATTCTATTCTTAAATCTCTCAAAGAAAAAGGAGTGCTATTCAAGTACGGTCATACTTTTTCTAATTGGGACGCTGCTAATAATCCTATCATTAATGACCAAGTGGTTCAAGCAGATTATACCATTTTTTCTTTAGGAGGAGCAAGCTGGAAAGTCACGGGATCTAATGGAAACTGGCGCGACACCTTTACTAATAAAGGAATCAAAACAAAAACGTTTCAAGCTTCCAACTGCGGGTATCAAATAGACTGGGAACCTGACTTTATTAAAAAACACGAAGGAACTCCTTTAAAAAATATTGCTATTACTTGCAACACGACCGTTCAAAAAGGAGAAGCGGTTATTACCACATTTGGCTTAGAAGGGAATGCCATCTACGGTCTCAGTCCGCAAATTAGAGCACAGTTGAATGCGCAAGTAAAAGCGACCGTTTGTATTGATTTTAAACCTTCGCTATCATTAGAAAGTATTGTGTATAAAATTAAATCTTCCGGTTTTAAGAATACGACTCAAATCTTAAAAAAGGAACTCAAACTCAGCAGCGCTCAAATAGATTTATTAAAAACATATCTTTCTAAAGAGTCTTATTTAAACACAACATCTTTAGCAGAACATATTAAAAAATTCCCTTTAGACATCATCAACACAGCCACTATTGACGAAGCAATTTCCACGGTAGGTGGTATTGATTTACAGGCCGTCACTTCTCATTTTGAACTGAAAGAACTGCCTACTCAATTTTGCATTGGCGAAATGTTAGATTGGGACGCTCCTACTGGAGGCTATCTCTTGCAAGCCAGCGCAAGTATTGGTGTAACCGTAGCCAGATATTTAAATGAAAAAGAAGATTGATAAAATGGAAAACCTATCACTCTATTATTCAATCTAGCTATATTTTGATTTGATAAAACAAATCAAAGAGAAAAGAGGCTACTATCGTTATCTCTATAAAAAGAAATCCCAAACTAATCCAAATCGAATAATCCCATCTCGATATGGATATCCGGGAGCAGCAAAGTGATCATTCGTAGATTTAAACAATGAGTTCACATGCTCATATTTAAAGAAGATGCGTGTCTGGCGTACTTTTGCATTAAAGAAAAGGTCTACCATCGGGAAGCCTCCTATTTCTTGTGTGTCTTGCACATAAAACTCACCAAGCACAGGACTGTAGGCGTTCATCTCATATTTAGGAAAATACTTAAAGGTGACTCCCGTCTGTAAAAACAATGCTTTTTTAAACCAGTGATCTTCATAGTATACAGAGTTACGTGTGATGAAGGAAGGCACTTTAAAAACCTCAGAACCGTTTGCTACACTCTGAAACAGCACCGTGTTTGCAAGCCTAAAATTTTTATATATAAATTTCTTCTCAAGCTTTATTTTTAAATAATCTACGCGATCTGTAGCTTGCAGAGGTGTGGGCTGACTTCTCACTTCTACCGTTTCTTCAGTAGCTGGGGTACTTATCGTCGTTCCGAAATAAGTATAGTCATCAATCCCGGTGTATGAAACGTTTACATTTCCGTAGGTAGGAGAAGACAAACCAAAACTTAGTTCTTGCGTCTTCACGTTGTTAAACTGGTTCTCCCAGTTATAACTCACATAATCACTTTGAAACAATAATGTATTAAAATTTGGCGCTACGCTATGTATTTTGAGTCCCGCTTCGGCTTTGATATCCTTGTAAAAAGTAAATCCTGCGCTTCCTTTAAAGTAGGCGCCGTCATATGGCCCAGAAATATTTACAGCACCTTTACCCTGCAAACTAAACCCTTTGTACTCCTTTTTATAGTTTCCCCCAGCGGAAACGACACTTCCTTTTAATCTATTTGAGATTCTACCCTCATCCAGAATGAGTACCGCATTGTAGCCATAATTATAATTTGTGTAGTCTATAAAAGCACCTAACGATCCTAAAATATCATTATCAAAACGGGCGTATGCCTTGGTGTTTAAATCCTGTAACCTAACTTGATCTCTTAACCCCGTCGCTTCATAGGCAGCACCGTAGTCCACATATGCACTGGCTTGCTGATAGCGAAACTGTTTTTCCTCATAGGTAATCGCATTACCAAGGGCAAGTAAGGTGTGGCTCACACTATCTTGTTTTTTAATCAAGTGATATTCTTGATCTATGTAATAACGTATTCCTTTTAAAAAATTTTCTGCATCTTCATATTTTACTTCTAGCCTACCACGATCATTAAAGTTGTTATCATCAGTAACAAACAATGGTAAAGCCTCATCTGTAAGACCACCGTTCTGTCTATTTAAAATCTCTTGACCAGCAAGATGAGCTCTTAAAAAATAGCGTTTATCCTTAGTTTCATAACTGGTTGTAAATCTAAAATTACCAGTGCTGGTAAGTCTGTTTTGTAGATTCCCGAGGGAACGAACTCCCTTATAGGCCAAAGAAAAATTGAACTGCCGTGAGGTGTTGATTGTAAACAAAGCATCTAATTGTTGTCCTTGCTGGAAAGCCGTTTTAAAGTAGAACTCGGTGAGCGGTGTAGGCACATCATAGTACAACATATCTTCCACTTCCATATAATTAATGTGCTGCGCTCTTGCCCCAAATAAAGGTTTCAAGTTCTCCTCGTCAAAGGTTTTTGCGAGTTCGTTATACGGAGTTCCAACATTTGCAAAGGGCAACAACTCAAAAGTGTCTTTGCGCAGATAATTGTAAGTGTATTCTTTTTCTATGGTGAGCGTCGTATCTACAACTGTAGAATCTCTATCTGCCGCTATAATTTTATACCATTCTATAGGTGCTTTTTTCTGCTTATCCACGCCGTTCTGGAAATTGGGATTACTGCTACTATTATTTCCTGTTGGGCTGTTGCGGCCATTAACTTGACTAAAAGACAACACTGGCAGTAAGAAGAATAAGAGACAGATGTGGCTGTTTTTCATAGATTGTAATCGAGAAGACAAATATAAATGTTTAGATAGTATTAGAGAAAGAACGATGTATTAATAGGAATGTTATTTGTAATTTGTGATTGTGCTACAATTAAAGATACATCCTTCACTTTTAGAATGCGGAACAGACGAGGCAGGCCGTGGTTGTTTATCAGGTCCTGTTACTGCTGCAGCTATTATTTTACCAGAAGACTTTTCGCATCCTTGGCTCACAGATTCAAAACAACTTAGCCATAAAAAGCGAATGGAGCTCAAACCTATCATTGAGGCAGAAGCCATTAGTTATGGAGTAACGCACGTGATGATGGATGAAATAGACCAGATTAATATCTTAAACGCTTCTATTCTCGGGATGCACCGTTCTATTGATCAACTCACTCCTGCGCCACAATTTATCGCCATAGACGGCAATCGCTTTAAACCGTATTATAAAATACCTTATGAGTGTGTTGTTAAAGGCGACGGAAAATTTCTACATATTGCAGCCGCCTCTATTCTCGCAAAAACCTATCGCGATCTATATATGGAGCAACTGCACGAAGAATTCCCGATGTACAATTGGATAAAAAACAAAGGCTATCCTACGCTTGAACATCGCGCCGCTATCCGTAAACACGGTCCTTCCCCCTATCACCGTAAAAGCTTTAGGCTCCTCCCAGAACAACTAAAACTCAAATTATAACCTGTTGAAAACCGTGTTATAAACTTAGCTCGTATCACTCAATCTCTAGGTTCTGTTATGTACTTTTGTCTTATGAAGAAGGTTTTTATTTTGGTGTGGATTGGTATGGTCACTTGCATTTTTTCCTGCTCAGAGGGCGCAAATAGCAAAGGTGAACCCTATAATTATGTATTGCCAGAAACAGATTATATTCTAAAAGTCACAAACCCTGCACAACTAAAAACAGACCTGAAGGCAAACGAATTGCTTGATACCGCGAGTAATCCCATCGTAGCTTTTATTAGTACTTCAGAAATATTAAGTGCCTGGAAATCCCAAGAACCATTTTACTTTAGTGCTATTGGTGAAGGAGCTTCTGCTCAGATTGTTTTTACTAGAGCAAGGGACGCCTTAAATTTTAGTGTAGATTCTATTCCGAATGTCGTGGTAGAAAAAAGTATTGAAGGAAAGCTACTGCTTCAAAAAATAACGCTGAATAATGATTCGCTCTTCACAGCCATCAAGGATAGTGTGCACATTTTTTCAAATAATAGAGCGTCCTTAATTTCTGTGCTGCAGCAAAAAGAGCACTCGCATGACAATGCCTTAGAAAAATTATTGCTCTTGCCAGAAGAAGGGGAACTTATAAAAAATGGAATGACTTATTTGTATCCCGAAACTATTTCAGCAGTAAACAAACTATGGACTTCTCAAACGATTCACCTGCTGCCAGATGGTATACAGATTTCAGGGATTGTAAAAAGTAAAGACAGTACCATAATTGATGTTTTTAAAGGTCAAGCACCTCAAGAATCTAAAATCATTGAGCTGCTGCCTGCAGATTTTTCAACTGCAATTGGCTTTTCATTTTCTGATGCTGCCTTGCTCCTTAAGAACCTGAAAAGGCACCGTAATGACACTACGCTGACGGCAGAACACCCTTTATTTGAAACCATTATGGAAGTAGCAGAAATAAAACTAAAAGAAGGGCAAGCACTGTTGATGCCCAGCCTTGACATTGCGCAATCTATGTCTTCTTTAAGTTCAGATCTATTAGAGATGGAGACATTTAGAGATGTAACTATTTTTGAAAGCAGCCTGCACAAGACCATCACTTCTAGCTTTACACCCTTACTTTCTCAAGACTCCTTCCCATATCTTTTTATACTAGACGCCTTTGTGGTCTGCACAAGTTCTGTGACTACAGCGCATGATATCATTAGCGCATTTCAGAATAAAAATGTGTTGGGAAAAACGACGTATTATTCGATACTCAATGCGCAATTATTGTCATCATCTTCCCTATATGTTTTAGGTCAAGGCACTGAAGTTTCGGCGATAAGCTATGCACTTCTAGATTTTAATGGTGTAGAAAAGGCAAATAGCAATTATCCACTGGGGGTTCTTCAATACAGCTACGACACCTCTTTTGCACATCTTAATTTTGTGACCAAAGAGATTGTTTCATCCAAACAAATTTCTGGGACGGTGAGTCAAAAATTTACGACTAAACTGGAGCAACCTATTTTAGGAGTTCCGAAATTTTTCACCAATCATCGAACTCGCGGCCAAGATGTCGTGGTGCAGGATATGAGTAATACGCTGCATCTATTTTCTATCAGCGGAAAAAAAAGCTGGAGCACAAAAATTGATGGTGCCATTCTGGGAGAAATCAACGAAATTGACATCCTACGCAACGGTAAAAAGCAACTTGCCTTCGCCACAGAAAAAACATTTTATATTTTAGACAGAAATGGGAAAGCTGTAGCGCCTTTCCCAATGAAGTTTAACGATAAAATCACGCAGCCACTTGCGGTCTTTGATTATGATAACAACCGCAAATACCGCTTTCTAATCACTCAAGGCAAAGAAGTCTATATGTACGACAGCAAAGGAAAAATGGTACAAGGTTTTACCTTTAAAAAAACGAGTTCGCCTTTAGTATTTCCTCCCAAACATATTAGGCTAGGCTCAAAAGACTTTATTGTTCTTACAGAAGAAAACGGGAAAGCCACCTTTTTATCACGAACAGGAAAAGAGCGAATCAAGATAAACGAGACTTTTGACTTTAGCGAAATCCCTATTCAAAAAGAGGGACTCAGTTTTGTGATTATTGCGACAGATGACAAAAAGCATACGATCTCGACCAGTGGCAAAAAAAGTACTCAAACATTAGATATCTCTGGCGGCTATTATTTTAAAACCTTAGGTAAAACCAAGGTGACGTTAGATGATAATTTGCTCCGTATTAATGGGGTATTAGTAGAACTCCCTTTTGGCAGGTACAGCGAACCGCAGCTCATTAACCACAATAGAAATACCTACATTTCTGTCACAGACTTGCAAGAGAAGAAAGTGTATGCCTTTGGTAAAAACAGAAAGTTAGTAGAAGGTTTTCCCGTGTATGGAGCCGCTGAAGGCAGACTAGCTTCTAGCGGCACTAAACTGTTATTAGTCACAAAAGGTAGCGATAGTGAGATTTTATGCTACCAAGTGAACTAGTGTTTTATTTCAGAAATATTATTTCTTTACTATTTCCGCAGAAAATAAAGTGGTGAAATGCTTGAGCAATTTACCTCTTACTTCTTCCATATCTACCTCGGTTTTTCCAAGTTCTACGTGCAATGAAGTAACCGCTTTGCCTTTAATCCCACACGGGATCATATGATCAAAATAACCTAAATCTGAATTTACATTAAGTGCAAAACCATGCATCGTCACCCACCTACTTGCTCGCACCCCTAAGGCACAAATTTTACGTGCAAAAGGAGTTCCCACATCTAGCCAAACACCCGTCTCTCCTTCGCTTCGCTCTGACTTTAATCCATATTCTTGAAGGGTAAGAATTACCATTTCTTCCAGTAATCTCAAAAATTTATGAATGTCTGTAAAAAAATTTTCTAGATCTAAAATAGGATAGCCCACGATCTGTCCCGGTCCGTGATAGGTAATATCACCACCACGATTAATTTTATAATAGGTGGCGCTAATTTCGGCAAGTCTATCTTCAGAAATAAGCAGATTGCTGATGTCGCCACTTTTACCTAAGGTATACACATGGGGATGTTCTACAAACAGAAAATGATTGTCTGTTTCAAGACACGTCTCTTCTCTCCTATTCTTGATTTTTGTATCGATAATTTCTTTAAAAAGAACTTCTTGATACTCCCAAGTTTCTTTGTAATCCTTTAAACCTAAATCTTGTAACTGTACTAATTTATTCAATAGTGTGGGTTTTATTCAACAAAAATACATGAATAGAAGCATTTAAATCACTGCTGTGAGATTAACTAAAACAAACTACTCCTCTAAAACCACTTCAAAGTTGTCCAATAACTTTTTATCATACATCAAGGTTTTCCAATCTATCTCAAACGTTACGGTCTTGCCATCTGTCGAAATCTTTGTACCTTCCATAGAAACAGATTTTACCTTTCTAGGGAATACATATTCCAGTTTCATTTTGCTTTCTAGAAGCATATCATCAAACTCTGCCATCATTCCCTGCATCATCATATCTTCTTCCGACTCTTCAACAACTTCAAGCTCAACCTCTTCTGAGTTCACTAGTTTTTCATCAACCCTTTTAAACGTGTTGTTCTCAAAAAAGTAGCGCACCTTTTCTGTCTTTAGCATATCTCCGGCAGGTCCTGCTTCTTGTGCCGCATTATTTTTAGCTAGATCTATCATCTCATCCATTTCATAACTAACAAACTCAATCTCACTAAAGCGAGCGAACTCTTTACCTATATTAAATTTAAAAATATTATTACCTTCATCCATCTGCATGCGCATCGTCATGTTTTTCATATTCTGCAGCTGCACTTGCTTTTCTTTTGGCAAGGTTGCGATACTATCTTTATACTTCACGAGTATATCATTAAACGTAATAAGCGTATCCAGTTTTTTTGAGGGTTCATCCTTACTTGACGCTCCCATACTTCCGACAGATTCTAGCATTTGAGAAAGGTCAAAACTGGTCTCATAACTCCCACCCATGTGCTCGTTAAAAACGATGCGTTCTTGCACGTCACAACTTACAAAGGCTAGTGCAACGGCTGCACATAGCACAACTAGTGACTTTTTCATATCTTTAATTTTTAGGATTATTAAGAATAATGAGTGCTGCAATGACCCCAGGAATCCAACCACAAATGGTTAAGATAGTTACAAGAACAATAGAACCACAGCCCTTATCAAGAACGGCAAGTGGCGGAAACAAAATAGATAGTAAGACTCTCCAAATACTCATAGATTAACAAAATTACAATTAATACCAATCTATTTGTCGGATGCAAGTCTTTTTGTTACAAGCTCATTTTTCGCATCTTCGTTCTATTAACACACAAGACCTTATGAAATCACTTAAAATATATATTTTTTTATTATTCCCCTTTGTAACCTGAGCACCATATGAATTTTCCGGCAATGTAAATGAAGAGCATCGAGATGGGGCTATTGAGCAAAACAGTGATGGCTTAGGCGCTATGAGTAAAACAATTACGGTGACGTCTAATACCAAAGAAACCACGACGCAACTCAAAGTAAAAGGAACGATTCTGGCTGCGAAATAAGAAGCAATCTACTTTTATAAATGCTTTGAAAAACGGTTTTAAAAATAGGATTCACTTCTTTTTCAAAACCGTTTTCATATTAGACTGATTTCTTCGGAAACACGCTAATTTTGAACCTTTTATATTTCCGAAGTAAAAAAGGAATTTCACTTTGATACACTCCTACACTATCACTATCTTTGCGGCTTATTTTAACACGCTTTGTTATTAATTAGGAAAAGTAATGCAACGATTAAGAGTATTGCACACACCATTTTTCATTAATGAAACCATTGCCTACTGAATACTATAAAAATGCAACTATCTGAACTTGAAGTCATTCGTCGCGAAAAACTCGCGCAACTTATCGCCCTAGGCATCAATCCATATCCACCAGAATTATACCCGGTAGATGCGATGACTTCTGGGATTAAACAGGATTTTGAGGAAGGTAAAAAAGTAGTAATCGCGGGTCGATTGATGCGTAAAAAAATTCAGGGAAAAGCTTCTTTTGGGGAACTTCAAGATAGCGAAGGCCGTATTCAGCTCTATTTTAATAGGGATGAAATTTGTCCAACAGAAGACAAGTCACTTTACAATAATGTGTTTAAAAAATTATTGGACCTTGGCGATTTTATTGGTGTGGAAGGTGAGCTTTTTGAAACTCAAGTAGGCGAAAAGACTGTGCTAGTAAAGAATTTTAAGATGCTTTCTAAAACATTGCGCCCGCTACCCTTACCAAAAACAGATGCGGAAGGAAACACCTATGATGAGTTTAACGATCCTGAGCTACGGTACAGACAGCGTTATGTAGATCTTGTGGTAAACCCTAGTGTGAAAGACACGTTTATTAAGCGTACCAAAATCACAAATGTGATTCGTCGTTTTTATAATGATATGGGATTTCTAGAAGTAGAGACGCCTATTTTACAGCCTATTCCAGGTGGTGCTTCTGCCCGACCTTTTGTGACACATCACAACACTTTAGACATGCCTTTGTATTTACGTATTGCAAATGAGTTGTACTTAAAGCGATTGATTGTTGGTGGTTTTGATGGCGTGTACGAGTTTTCTAAAGATTTCAGAAATGAAGGAATGGACCGCACCCACAACCCAGAGTTTACAGTGATGGAAATGTATGCTGCATACAAAGATTATCACTGGATGATGGACACGACGGAGAAGCTACTAGAAGAGGTTGCTATGGAACTTCATGGGACGACTACCGTGCCTTTTGGCGATAACGTGATTGACTATAAAGCTCCATATAAAAGAATTGGTATTCTTGATTCTATTAAAGAACACACTGGCTTTGATTTATACAAAAAGAGCGAAGAAGAAGTGCGTGAAGTTTGTCATAAATTAGACATTCCCGCAGATAAGACTTTTGGTATTGGGAAAATGGTGGATGAAATTTTTGGTGAAAAATGTGAGCATTTATACATTCAGCCTACGTTTATTATGGATCATCCTGTAGAGATGAGCCCTTTGACTAAAAAGCACAGAACCAAAGAGGGCTTGACGGAGCGTTTTGAACTTATGGTCAATGGGAAAGAACTTGCCAATGCCTATACAGAGCTTAATGATCCTATTGTACAACGCGAGCGCTTTGAAGAGCAATTAAAATTGAGTGAAAAAGGGGATGACGAGGCGATGTTTATCGATCAAGATTTCTTGAGAGCCTTAGAATATGGAATGCCCCCAACCTCAGGAATTGGGATTGGCGTAGATCGTCTAGCCATGTTTATGACTAACAATCAATCTATACAAGAAGTGTTATTCTTCCCTCAAATGAGACCAGAGAAGAAGGCAGTTGCTTTAAATGAAGAAGAAAAAGCGGTCTTAGCTATTTTAAAATCTAACTCGCCTATAGCGCTAAACACGCTTAAAGAACAGTCTGGTTTAAGTAATAAGAAATGGGATAAAACCATTAAGGGATTAACGAAGCATGGTGTTGCTAAAGTAGAAAAAACGGATGATGATCTATTTATTTCTGAGGTTTAAAAAGCTTAAAACATAGTATACAAAAAAAGAGCTACTTAAACAGTAGCTCTTTTTTTTGTATACTAATAGTCACAGATTAGAGACTAAAATGAAATACCTTGAAAACGTTATTTCTTTAACTTTGGTAAATTAACACCATTTTTGAGTAAAAAAACACCCATAATAACCATCCATAAAACCTTTATGTGAAATATAGGTTTGTACACTTCAAAGTTATCTGGAATCGATAAAATAATACCCATAGCTGCAAGACCTAAGAGTACAGTAAACCAACCTAACCAACCGCTCACTATATTTGATTTAACAAAACCAGCACCTAGTAATACTAAGCCAACCCCAGAAAAAATCCGCCCAAAACGAAAAAAACAGGTTACATATTGATTAGTGTACAACATACTATCCATGAATTCTTGAACCGCTACGGGAGACATATCTGCTGTCTTACCTACGCCCCAGGCTCCAAAATTATAAAAGTAAGCAGCTCCAATCGCCAAAGTAAAAGTACCTATAACAACTAAGCCTGCACCGGGTAAAAGGAGCACACGATAGGGATTCCTGGAAGTTATAGAAACCAATGCAAACATTGCAATTCCTAGAAATACCCAACCAAAAATATGTATGCGATACATCCAGATCCATAGCCATATGTTTTCTCCTATAGAAGGAAAATCTGAAGCAACAATATACTCACCAATATGGTGTGGTGACAAGGCCCAGCCAAACCAGAGTAGCACGGCTGAGGCAATAAATGAATACGCGGTAAACTTAGTTTCAAAATTTTTAGTCATAACTTTAAGGTTGTGTATTCTGGTAAAAAGGGCAAGTTAAAGTATTTTTTTGCTATTTTTATGTAACTTTTGTTAGACGAATATAAAAAAATATTTATTTAAATTGACGGAGCTCCATTTTATGGTGATTTGCCAAAACAACAAACGTGAACATCAAAAACAATAAATTGGTTATAGAGCGCTTAACGAATGTGGATTAGGCGGTTTTATGCCTGCCTTTGGCTTACCATTCACCGGTATCCTAGAACTAGAACATATTTATAGTCGATTAAATATAACAAAAGAGGATCCAATAATTGTGTATTACCATAGCGGCGTGTGTTCTGCGCATACCACGTTCGTATTAACACAACTCTTAGGCTATAAAAAAGTAAAGAATTATGACGGCTAATGGACAGAATGGAGTTATCACAATGCTTTACCTTTGCAAAGGGAAAGTATAACAGTAATATGATAAGAAAATGGAAAAGTATTTAGACGTTTTTATAAACGCCTTTTTAGGCACTGTAGACTGGACATGGAAATCTATTATTTTTGATGTTCCCTGGTATAACAACTATTTCTGGGGCCTCGTAACCATCTCATTGTTTGTTTGGATATTAGAAATCATCTTTCCTTGGCGCAAGGAGCAGTCCATATTTAGACGTGATTTCTGGTTAGATGGATTCTATATGTTCTTTAACTTTTTCATCTTTAGTATCGTAATTAGCGGAGTATACGAGACCTTAGGGCTCTTGTTTGCTGAAGTTAATATCAATACAAAGAGTCTAGCTTTATTTGACATCTCACAATGGGCTCGCGGGATACAATTATTAGTATTCTTTATTATTCTAGATTTTGTTCAATGGTTCACTCACGTGTTGCTGCATAAATATTCTTTTCTTTGGAAATTTCATAAAGTACACCATAGTGTAAAAGAAATGGGATTTGCAGCTCATTTGAGATACCATTGGATGGAGAATATATTTTATAAACCGCTTAAAACTTTTGGTGTAATGATCATTGGTGGTTTTGAACCTGAACAAGCTTTTATAGTGCACTTTATCACCATAGCGATTGGTCATTTTAACCATTCTAATATTAAGATTACCTGGGGACCCTTAAAATATATCCTCAACAATCCAGTGATGCATTTATACCATCACGCTAGTGTGCTTCCTGATGGAAAAAAAGGGGTGAATTATGGGATTAGCTTAAGTCTTTGGGATTATATTTTTAAAACAAATTATATCCCTGAAGACAGCGGAACCGTTGAAATAGGATTTGAGGGTGATGCTAAATTCCCTAAAGATTTTATCGGGCAAAACACCTATGGCTTTAAAAAAAGTGAGCATTAAATATTCTTAAAGAACAATCCGATTAGGATAATTCTAAATGGATATAACCATTACAAGATCAACCAAGTTTTATTTTACAAAACTGAGAATATCGATACTTCGTTTGTTGGCTCAATTCTGGAATACCCAGCAATAGCATTTTTGCTTTCATAATAATTATCTTTTTAAGATTATGGAAGTAAACATATAATAGACCATAGGTTCATAAAATGACAGTTTAGTGAACGCTACTTCTCAGTGAGTAAAATATGAGATTGGGCTAGACAAATTAGTGCGCGTCACCGTTTTAATTGTGGGCGTTATTTTATACATTTGAAAAAAATTTATATGAAAAAAATTAGCATACTTTTTTCGCTAAGTATTGCAGCCCTGCTTTTTAGTTGTGGAGGTGACGATGACGACTACACAGCTGTAGATGAAATGGATGATACAATAGAAGTTGTAGATTTAACTTTTGAAACTTCTCTTTCTGAAATGGGCATTTTTCAAGGAGATTTCTCAAATCTCACACCCGCGAGTGATGTACAACTATATGAAATAAACAGCACCCTATTTACAGACTATGCAGCAAAGCAACGTTTAATAAGACTACCTGAAGGGGAGTCTATGGAATATAGTGGTAGTGAGTTATTGCCAGATTTTCCAGACAACACACTCGTTGCAAAAACTTTTTACTATAATATCGATGACAGAAATCCTTCATTAGGTAAGCAAATTATTGAAACTAGAGTATTCTTGAAGATAGACGGGTTTTGGCAATCTGGAGATTATATCTGGAACGAAGCGCAAACAGACGCAACCTATAGAGAAACATCCAGCGTGGAAGACATATCTTATATAGACACAGCGGGTGAGACTCAGAATGTAAGTTATGTGATCCCATCGAAACAAGATTGTGCTACCTGTCATAACAATAGTGGAAATACATTTCCTATTGGCTTAAAGTTGAGAAGTATGAATTTCAACCCAATGAACGGTACGGTGAATCAAAACCAACTACAAGCTTTTACAGACAGCGGTATTCTTACTGGCTTATCTAGCCCTGGAGACATTAGTTTATTACCAGACTGGACAGATGACGCTACGTATGATATCTTTGAGCGTGCACGTGCTTATATGGATGTCAATTGTGCTCATTGCCATCAACCTGGTGGTGAAGTAACCATGTTTGATTTAGATTTTAGATATGAAACAGCTTTTGATGACACCGGAATCTACGCAAACAGAGGAGAAATTGAGTCTAGAACTCAAAGTACGATCCCTACTTTTAGAATGCCTCAAATAGGTAGATCTATAGTGCACGATGAGGCGGTATTAATGTTATTAGAATACTTAGAGGCAATAGAAGATTAACCAACAAGAGATGCACTTGCCTATTATTTTTGCCTTTAAACTTATTTTGGCTCAATAATTGAATTTAGTGAATCAAAATATATATTTTAGTACTTTAAATTTAAATTAAAATAGAATGAAAAAAATTTTATCAGTAATAGCATTCGCATTTATTATCGCCTTAGGTGGTCAAAAAATGCAAGCACAGAGTTTATCTCAAGACGTTAGTAGACCAGAAGCGAAAGTAAAAATGCAGCTAGCAGAATTAAATAAATCATTAGATTTCACCGCAGAACAAGAGCGTACGCTTTTTAGAGCTTTTGTACAAAAAGAAGTGAACTATAGCAGATATGTAAATAATGCTAAAATTTCTCAGGTAGATGCTAAGGCAAATAAAGCCAAATATGACGAGGCTTTTAACCAAGCGATGGCTAAAACACTCACAGATGCTCAATTTGCTAAATGGAAAGCAATGGGTAACAAATAAGTAAGACAACATACTAAAAAAAATCCCGCTTAAATAGCGGGATTTTTTTTTACCATTGTGAAACTATATGTTCAACTGCCCTTACTGTCTTATCAATATCCTCATTACTTAAAGCGTCTGATATAAACCACGTTTCAAAAGCACTTGGCGCGATATAAATTCCTTGCGCTAATAGGCCATGAAAAAACAGATTGAATCGCTCACCACTCGCCGCAGCCGCTGAAGCGAAATCTACAACAGGCTCATTAGAAAAATGCACAGAAATCATAGACCCAACCCTGTTGATAGTAGATGGGATATTATGTTTTTTTAAGACCGACTCCATCCCTAGATGCAAACGCTCAGTTTTTGCAGCAATAGATTTAAAAATTTCTGGGTGGTCATTTAGTTCTTTGAGCATCGCGATTCCGGCTGCCATTGCGAGAGGATTCCCACTTAACGTTCCTGCCTGATACACTGGACCTATAGGTGCTAGATAGTTCATAATTTCTTCACGAGCTGCAAAAGCGCCTACTGGAAGCCCTCCGCCTATGACTTTTCCGAAGGTAATAATATCTGCCTGAACGCCTAACAATTCTTGAGCTCCCCCTTTTGCAAGTCTAAAACCGGTCATTACTTCATCAAAAATCAAGAGTGTATTATGATCGTCACATAAAGTACGTAAGCCTTCAAGAAACCCAGATGAAGGACGAATGCATCCCATATTACCTGCCACTGGTTCTACGATAATACAGGCAATCTCATCTTTGTGGTTTTTAAACAATTCCGCTACTTGTGCTAGGTTATCAAAATCTGCTAACAAGGTATCTTTTGCCGTACCCGCAGTTACTCCTGGACTATTTGGAACGCCTAGTGTGATTGCGCCACTTCCAGCTTGAATTAAAAAAGAGTCACTGTGGCCGTGATAACAACCTGCAAATTTGATTATTTTTTCTCGCGATGTATATCCTCTTGCAAGTCTAACAGCGCTCATACATGCTTCTGTACCACTATTTACAAAACGAATCTTATCAATGTTTGGCACCATGCTGACTGCCAATTGAGCAATCTCTGTTTCAAGTATTGTGGGAGTCCCGAAGGAAGTACCCTTTTTAGCAGTTGTAGTGATTGCCTCAACAACGGGCTCGTGTGCGTGCCCTAAAATCATAGGGCCCCAAGAGTTTATATAATCTATAAGTTGATTGCCATCTTCATCATATAAGTAAGCTCCTTTCGCGCTATTAATAAAAATAGGATGTCCGCCTACGCCTTTAAATGCTCGTACCGGTGAGTTCACACCTCCTGGAATTACTTGTTGTGCCTCAGAGAAAAGAGCACTACTCCTTTTATATTGCATGGTATATTTTTATTGTAGCTGCAAAGATAGTGTTTGCCCAATTGAAATATCGTTGGAATTTAGACCATTTATACTGCGAAGTTCTTCTACAGTTAATTTGTGTTTCCTTGCTATAGAGTACAAGGTATCACCTTTAACGACCGTATGTGAATTCTGTGATATTTCTGAAGTAGATATACTTTTTTTACGACGCTTCTTATTGCCCAAAACCTCATCATCGTATGCTTCTAGATCGTAGCGCTCAATAATACTAATTAATTTATCTGGATACTTTGGATCTGTTGCGTATCCCGCTTTTCTCAAACCTTTTGCCCAGCCTTTGTAGTCATCTCTTTCTAAAGAGAATAGAGATTTATAGCGACTGCGTTGGGATAAAAATAAGGAGTGATCTCTAAAAGAGCTTTGTGGATCAGTATATTTTCTGAAACATTCTTGTAATTCATCATCGTCATGATATGCGCGTTCACCAGTCCATCCACTGTGACATTTAATCCCAAAATGGTTTTGTGCTTTACGGGTCAATTCTCCTCTACCAGCGCCACTTTCTAATATGCCTTGCGCCAGTGTAATACTCGCAGGAATACCATATGTATCCATTTCTTGTTTGGCAATCTCGCTATATGTGGCAATATAATTTGCTACTACATCTGCATATGTCTCATTTTTTTTAGGCTCTACAACAACAGGTGCTGTTACCCTAGGCTTTTTTCTAGGCGTGTCTTTCACTACACGCTCTGTTCTTTCTTTTGCGACTACTTGTTTCCTTGACTTACACCCTGATTGAACTAAAACGACTAGGAGTAGAACGACAAATATATATATCCCTTTTTTCATATGATACGTGGTAATTTTTTTCTTTTTAATGTTTCATTCATACCAGCAATACCTTGCAGTCCGCCCGTATGAATGGCTAAAATACGGCTATTTTCTTTGAAATATTGTTTTTCCATTAGGTCATAAATACCGTACATCATCTTGCCTGTATATACTGGATCAAGCTGAATTTTATGCGCTATTTTAAACTCATTAATAAAACGAACAAGTACTGTATCTATTTTAGCATAGCCCCCAAAATTATAGTCATCCACAATTTTATAGTTACTGTTGCTCGTATATATTGACACTACTTCCTTCTGAAATGTTCCTTTTAAAGCTGAAAAGCCAAGTACTTGTTGATGTGGCAATGCACTAGAAACGATACCAGCCAAAGTACCTCCTGTCCCCACAGATATGCAGATGTAGTCATAACTAGCGTCATCTGAAGTTAATATTTCTTCGCATCCTTTTACAGCAAGAGCATTTGTACCGCCTTCAGGGATCAAATAAAAATCACCGTACCTTTCCTTAAGATCATCAATAGTGGTTTGTGATTCTTTCATTCTATATGCTTCCCTAGATATAAACTCTAGTTGCATCCCTTGCTCCCTTGCAAATGACAATGTTGCGTTTTCTGAAACCCCACCCCCAAGTTCTTCTCCTCTTATAATCCCTATCGTTTTAAATTGATACTTTTTCCCAGCGGCAGCAACAGCCGCAATATGATTTGAATAGGCACCTCCAAATGTTAAAAGGGTGCGTGTATCTGACATAAGAATTTTTTCTATTTGATATTTTAGTTTTCTAAACTTATTTCCACTTATATCTGGAAATAATAGATCCTCTCGTTTTATGGCAAGTTTATAGTTTTCTAAAGTGTGAATATTAATAATCTCAGCTTTCATTTTTATGAATTAATTCAATGCTAATTACAGGTGTCAATCGTACAAATTTAACACTCTTTCATTTAAACAATGTAATAAAAGACCTCCAAGATGCCGAATTAACTGTTTATAATCTATAGATAAAACTCACATTTATTAATCAATTCTTCACGTAAATGTTAAGTTTTAGCGCGTATCATCTATTCATATTGTGTTTAACAAAATAAAGCAATTACTTTTATCATAAACAAATATTTTACTATGCTAAGTATAGTAGCAATAACCCTCTAAACCTATTAGTAGCTCTTGCTTTTTTTTACCATATATAATGCCCGCTCAAATGGGTATTGGCACCACAACTCCAAATGGTGTTATAGATCTAAATAGTGATCTAGATATTGATAATAAATATGGACTTGTTTTACCAGCGTTGCGCTTTCGAGAACAGACGAAGCAGCCCCTATAATTGACGTAGATCCAGCTGCACTTCCAGGAACACTATCTGTTAGTACCGTTGTGTATAATACTGCAACCAATGGCCTCGGCAGTAACAGTGTTTATTCCAGTATATACATGTGGGATGGTATTGACTAGGTGAATGAATTTCCGAAGAAAAACGCAGAAATATTTAAGCAAACACACCCTCTTAATACCTTAAGAACATTTACAACAGGATCTCACCAAAACATTCCAAATTGAGTAGGACGCACTTTTAAACCAACTTATTCAGGTACTTATAAACTAGAAATAAGTATGAATTGGGGTGGAGTAACTATTGACAACTTAGGAGCAAGGACCAATGTTGCGGTCCAGAAAGAAGTTTTTAAACTTGAATTCGCACGCGATCCAGATGAGTTAATACCATCACACACTTGGTCCGCCAGGCTCGGCTGAGCTATTGCTTACTAATGGATTTTGGAATAAACAGGCGCGAGCTACACCTTAGATATTTCAGCTTTAGAAACTGGTATTTATTACATTGAAGTGTTTACTGATAGCGGCACGATAACGAAAAAAAAATAAAGAATTGAGGACCTTTACAGGTATTTTAAAAATCTCCAAAAAGACCGCTGCTTTAATTAGTTGCGGTCTTTTCCATGTGCATATGCCTCACGCTCAAAGCTGATATTTCTATACGCAGTGTGTTTGTATTTGTACTAAAATATTCTAAAAACACACTCTAGGCTATACCATACATAAAAAGGAAGCAACAATATTTCTACCTGTTTTCTGAGGTCGATTTTTTCGTGATTCACACAAACAGCATCTTTTTTTAAATGCTTCTTCTTGCAAAAACAAAAAGCCAGACCGTCACACCATTAAATCCTTTTAGCACTAAATAAGCACTCACAAAAAAATCATTCGCCCAAATTTTAATGAAAAATTACAGAAATTATACCATTAAAATTTCCGAAGTTAAAATGCATGATTGCCTCTTAAATGTACTGCTGAAATTTTAAATGTTTATTTTTGCGTGATGTTATTTCCGAAGAAAAATATTGAAATTGAAGAAGGTGATTTTTACCTTACTCCAGAAGGCTATAAATGCTTCACAGAGCAGTACCATCTAAAACGGGGGTATTGCTGTGAAAGCGGCTGCCGCCATTGTCCCTATGGTTTTGACAAGAAAACAGGGAAATCAAATTAATAGCCATGACTAATGTGCCTTTACGTGAATAAACCACTGAGCCACAAAGGACACAAAGAAAATGTAGACACATGAATTTCAAAGAAGAAATATTACAAGGCATACCAGCACAAATACCGGGAGTCAAAGCATACGACACGGATGTAAACCATGCGCCTAAGCGTAAAAAAATTCTTTCTTCGGAAGAAGAAATCCTGGCCTTAAAAAATGCGTTACGCTATTTTGAGCCGCAACATCACGCAACCCTCCTACCCGAGTTTAAGCAAGAACTAGATGACTACGGACGTATTTACATGTACCGTTTTCGCCCAGATTATAAAATTTACGCCAGACCTATAAACGATTACCCAGGGAAAAGCGAACAAGCAAAAGCCATCATGTTAATGATCCAGAATAATCTAGATCACGCCGTGGCGCAACACCCACACGAGCTTATCACCTATGGCGGGAACGGAGCCGTTTTCCAGAACTGGGCACAGTACCGTTTAATAATGGCCTATCTAGCTCAAATGACAGAAGAGCAAACCTTGGCTGTATATTCTGGCCACCCAATGGGATTATTCCCTTCGCATAAAGATGCGCCTCGTGTTGTCGTAACAAACGGTATGATGATCCCTAACTACTCTCAACCTGACGATTGGGAGAAATTTAATGCACTGGGAGTAACACAATACGGACAAATGACAGCTGGAAGTTACATGTATATTGGCCCACAAGGGATTGTACACGGGACTACAATTACAGTTTTAAATGGTTTCAGAAAAATAAAAAAATCACCTCAAGGCGGCTTATTTGTAACTTCAGGATTAGGAGGCATGAGTGGTGCCCAACCCAAAGCTGGAAACATAGCAGGATGCGTAACGGTGTGTGGCGAAGTCAATAAAAAAGCGACCCATACGAGACATTCTCAAGGCTGGGTGGACGAAGTCTTTAGTGACCTTGACAAACTGAGCGACAGGGTCAAAGAAGCTCTTGCAGCAAAAGAAGCTGTATCTATTGCCTGGGATGGAAACATTGTAGAAGTGTGGGAGCATTTTGACAAAGAAAACATACATGTAGATTTAGGAAGCGATCAAACCTCCCTCCACAATCCCTGGGCTGGCGGTTATTATCCCGTTGGATTGTCTTATGAGAAATCTGTTACCATGATGGCAAATGATCCAGACCAATTTAAAATAGAAGTACAGCGTTCGCTTAAACGTCACGCAGCTGCTGTTAATAAACACACTGCAAAAGGCACTTACTTTTTTGACTACGGAAATGCTTTTTTGTTAGAAGCCTCGCGAGCGGGTGCAGATATTATGGCAGAAAATGGTATTGATTTTAAATACAACTCTTATGTACAAGACATTATGGGGCCTATGTGTTTTGATTATGGTTTTGGTCCTTTTAGATGGGTTTGTGCCACCGGTGATCCAGAAGATTTAGCAAAGACAGATGCGATTGCCTGTGAAGTTTTAGAAGAGATAATGAAAAATTCTCCCAAAGAAATCCAACAACAAATGCAGGATAACATCACGTGGATTAAAGGCGCTCAAGAAAACAAACTTGTAGTAGGTAGCCAAGCACGTATCCTCTATGCTGATACTGAAGGTAGAACAAAAATCGCAAGTGCTTTTAACAAGCATATTTCCGAAGGAAAAATAGGAACCATCATATTAGGGAGAGATCACCACGATGTTTCTGGGACAGACTCTCCGTATCGTGAGACCAGTAATATCTACGATGGAAGCAGGTTTACGGCAGATATGGCAATACAAAATGTTATAGGCGACAGCTTTAGAGGCGCGACTTGGGTGAGTATTCACAACGGTGGCGGCGTAGGCTGGGGCGAAGTTGTTAATGGCGGATTTGGTATGGTACTTGATGGTAGTAAAGACGCACAACGCCGTCTAGAATCTATGCTTTTTTGGGATGTAACAAACGGAATTGCTCGACGTAGTTGGGCTAGAAATGAAGAAGCTGTTTTTGCTATTAAACGAGAAATGGATCGTAATCCATCATTAAAAGTAACGCTTCCTAATTTTGTAGATGATTCACTTTTTAAAAAATAACGCTATGAAAATTTTTAAACTAGTACCACTTTTTGCCATCCTAGTATTAGCCTCTTGCTCTTCTGTACGAGTCACTACGGATTATGATAGAGAAGCAAACTTCAACGATTTTGGCTCTTTCGCCTTTTTTAAACCCGGTATCGATAAAGCAAAAATTTCTGACTTAGATAAGCGCCGAGTACTTCGCGCTATTGACGGAGAACTTAGCGCAAAAGGAATGGTTAAATCTGAAACGCCAGATCTACTCATAAGTATATTTACAAAAGAAAGCGAGCGTGTTGATGTATATAATAACAACTTTGGTTGGGGCCGAGGCGCTTGGGGCTGGGGAACAGGATTTGGCTGGGGAGGTAATTGGGGCAACACGGTTTCAAAATCTACAGAAGGAACATTATATATAGACCTTATAGATGCTAAAACGCAAGAATTAGTATGGCAAGGTGTAGGCCGTTCTTCTCTATATAGAGGTAGTAACATTGACAAGAAAGAAGAAAAGATTAAGTGTATTGTTTCTGAAATACTAATGGAATACCCTCCTAATCAGGTTAAATAAACCTGAGTTATTCAAATAATAGAAGCCTCTTATAATTATTTATACGAGGCTTTTAATAGTTTAAAAGCTCCTCGATCTTAGCTTTCACCTTTATAGTGGAAGGAATCATAGTTTCTTCCAGCACAGCATTTAAAGGGATTGCAGGCATATTTTCACTTCCAATAATCATCACAGGAGCATCCAGCGACTGAAAACATTCTTCTTGAATACGACCCTGTAAAGCCCTGCTAAAACTATTTTCTGAGGGTTCTTCTGTCACGACTAAACACTTCCCGCATTTACGCACAGATTTAAAAACCGTGTCATAATCTAGAGGATGTAGTGTTCTTAAATCGATAATCTCCACACGATCTGTAACATCCATTTCTCTAGTAGCATTATACGCCCAGTGCACGCCCATTCCGTAGGTAATGATCGTAAGGGTTTCCTCCTCTTCTTGTGGCCATATCTCTTGTAGCACCCATGCTTTTCCAAAAGGCAACATATAATCTTCACTCGGTTCTATAGAAGTTGCCCCCTTCGTTCCTTTCACTTTACTCCAGTATAATCCTTTGTGTTCAAAAATAACGACTGGATTAGGATCGTAATAAGCCGCTTTCATCAAACCTTTTAAATCGGCACCATTACTTGGGTATGCTATTTTTATCCCGCGAATATTACTTACCACGCTTTCTAAAGAAGACGAATGATATGGCCCCCCACTTCCGTAGGCGCCAATAGGCACTCTTAATACCATAGAGACTGGCCATTTACCATTTGACAAATAACAGCTTCTAGAAACCTCTGTAAATAATTGATTCAATCCAGGCCAAATGTAATCTGCAAACTGAACCTCCACAATAGGCTTCAATCCCACTGCGCTCATCCCGACCGTAGAACCTACTATAAATGCTTCTTGAATAGCTGTATTGAAGACTCGATTATCACCAAATTTCTGAGCCAAAGTAGCCGCTTCTCTAAACACACCACCAAGTCGTCCACCTACATCTTGCCCGTACAGTAAACACTCAGGGTGTTTAGCCATCAACTCTTCAATTGCGAATAAAGCACAATCTACCATCACTACCTTCTCGCCCCCTTTTGGTGTGCGCTCTCCTACCTCTTCAGTAACAGGAGTGGGTGCAAAATCGTGGGTAAATAAATCTTCAGGTTTTGGATCTTCTGCTTCTAATGCAGTAGATAGGCTTTTTGTTACTTCCGCTAAGGCAGAAGTCTCAATTTCTTTTACTATTTCTTCGGAAATATTAAAATCCGAAAGTAATTTAAGCATTTTAGGATATGGGTCTTGCGATTTTGCTTCTTCTAAATCGTCACGATAAAACTCCATTCTTACACCAGAAGTATGGTGATTTAATAAAGGAACTTTTGCGTGTACCAAAAATGGGCGACGCTCTGTTCTAATTTTCTCAATGACTTCGTTTATCGTTTTATAACTCTCTTCAAAATCTGTCCCGTCTATAGAAATTGCTTCAAGACCGTGAAAACCAGCTGCATATTCCGCTGCATTTTGAGCTCTTGTTTCTGCAGCGTTTGCACTAATATCCCAACCATTATCCTGCACTAAATAAAGAATAGGCAATTGTTTTAGCGCTGCCATCTGAAAAGCCTCAGCAATCTCACCCTCCGTAACAGACGCGTCACCCAAGGAACAAACTACTATGGGCTGATCATCGCGTACCTGTTGCGCAATGGCTTCATTGATTCCTAAGCTTTCCATATAAGAAAACCCTAGTGCAACACCTGTAGCAGGTATGGCCTGCATTCCCGTAGCACTACTTTGATGCGGAATCTTAGGCTTGTCATCATCTCGTAGACTTGGGTGCGCATAATAGGTACGCCCTGCAGAAAATGGATCATCCTTCTTTGCCAACACTTGCAACATCATCTCATAAGGAGTCATACCTATAGCAAGCAACATAGCGTCATCACGATAATATGGAAACATATAATCTTGTGGCTTCAATTGCATCCCCACAGCTGTTTGTATGATCTCGTGCCCGCGCGAAGTAGCGTGTACATATTTTGAAACCAACTTAAAATTCTCTTCATAAATTTCAGTCATCGACTTTGCAGTGACGAGGTTCTTGAAGGCTTTTAATACTATTTCTTTAGAAATCTTCATTTTGTATCAATGCAGAATACATCTGCATTCGTTTTAAACTTTTATCGGCAGTCAAATTTATTAAGGTCTCGACTGCGCTCGACCAAACATCATTAGTAGCTTCGATCCACATCAAAATTTTCCATATTATCAGCAATCCTTTTCAAGAAGGAACCTGCTAAATACCCATCTACTATCCTATGGTCAAAAGAGAGTGATAGATACATCATACTTCTTATTTCAATTACATCACCATCTTCCTTTTCCATCACCTCAGCGCGCTTTTTAATGATTCCTGTTGCCAGTATCGCTGCTTCTGGTTGATTGATTATTGGAGTTCCCATTAAACTTCCAAAAGTCCCCACATTACTAATTGTAAATGTGCTGCCTTTCATATCATCTCCTTTCAACGTTCCGGATCGAGATTTTCCCACCAACTCATTTGTTGCAGCAGCTAGTCCTTTTAGATCTTTTTTATCTGCATTCTTAACTACAGGAACTATTAAATTTCCTGATGGCAAAGCTGTTGCCATCCCAATATTAATGTCTTCTTTTACTATTATATTTTTCCCATCTAATGATGAGTTAATCATCGGAAAATCTTTGATAGCATTTGCTACCGCTTCAATAAATAGTGGTGTGAATGTTAACTTTTCGCCATGTTTTTTCAGAAACTCCAGCTTGTTGGCATTTCGCCAAGTAACCATATCTGTAAGATCTGCTTCCACATATGCAGTTACATGTGGCGAAGTATGCTTACTATACACCATATGGTCTGCAATCATCTCCCGCATACGATCCATCTCAACAATCTTACCTGTGCCCTTATCAAACTTCAAATCTGGAACTTGAAAACCTGATGGTACTGCGGCTGCTTGCGCAAACTGAAATGGTCTTCCTTCTTGCAGATAGTTGGTTACATCGCTTTTTCTCAACCTTCCATCTTTTCCAGTTCCAATAATGCGCGCCAACTCTTCATAAGAAATATGATGTTTTCTAGCCACAGCGTCTACTAATGGAGAGATAAAAAGATTTTCGTTTACTTTGAAAGATTTAGATCTAGCATTGCCACCCTGAATTTGTTGAAGGGCAGGCTTTTTAGCTTTTTCTAAACTTCTATTACTTGACTTCTCTTCAGTCTTTAAAATTTTTGCGGAAGCTACATCACTCAACTCGAGCATCGCAATCGTTGCACCCACAAGCACTAAGTCGTTAGCTGAAACTTGATGTGAAATCATTTTTCCAGAACTTGGCGCTGGCACTTCATTATCCACTTTATCTGTCGCAACCTCAACGATAATATCTCCTTCCTCAAAAGAATCTCCTTCTTGAACCAACCAATTTAGGATCGTTCCTTCTGTGATACTCTCACCCATTTTGGGCATCTTAAATTCTATTTTTGACATCTTATTTTCATTGTCAGGCAGAGCCTGTAGAAGTCACTTTTGCTTTCGAATGCACTTCGACAAGCATCGTGTGACATCATTATATTATTTAGTATGAGACTTCATCTCTTGAAGCGTCTTATAAAAATCTTCTTGTTTTGGCCTATCCTTCGGGATTTCTCGCAAAGGCACTACTTCTCTTAAACTCTCGTGGCAATCTGCAGGTAATTGCTGATACAACTTTGTGCCTGCAGTTTTCCAAGCAATCATTTCTTCAGAAACCTCTTTTATAGATTTTGCTGGATTCCCAACAATTAATTGTCTCTTTTCAAATACGGTTTCCGCTTTTACAAATGCCATCGCTCCAACGATGCATTCATCGCCTATTTCGGCATCATCCATAATCACACTGTTCATCCCAATAAGGCAATTTCTACCCAAATTTGCTCCGTGAATCACTGCACCGTGACCTACGTGCGCCCCTTCTTTTAGAACAATACTTTTTCCTGGAAACATATGAACAGTACAATTTTCTTGCACATTCACTCCATCTTCCAGAATAATCTCGCCCCAATCACCACGTATAGCAGCTCCCGGACCTATGTAACAATTCTTTCCAACAATCACATTACCAGTAACCACCGCTAATGGATGGACGAAACTTGATTCGTGAATTACAGGTATGTGACCTTTGAAGGAATATATCATAATTGAATATCGAATAATGAATTTTGAATATCGAACTCAGAAATACTTCTTCATTTAATATTCGAAATTCGGTGTTCATTACTTAAATCTCTTTAATGTCTCTTTAGTAAACTCGCTCAACACCAATCTTCCAGATATCTCTGCTCTTTCTGCTAATAAGGTATCCCAATTTTCAGTACCAGACCACATCACTTTTTTCATTTCCTTCATTGCTTCAGGATTGTAATTGCAAAGATTCTCTGCAAATGCTTGTACTGCTTCATCCAATGCTTCAGTAGATTTATGTACACTTGCATAGAGCCCTTTTTGCCTAGCCCATTCTGCATCGTAAAAACTATTTGCATCAATCGCTATCTGACTCATTCCTGTTAAACCTAACTTTCTTTCAACCGCTGGCCCAACAACGAATGGTCCAATACCAATATTCAGTTCACTTAATTTTATACTAGCAAATTTACTCGCCATACAGTAATCTGTTGCGCTTGCTACTCCTACTCCGCCACCAACAGTTTTTCCCTGTACACGACCAATTATGAATTTAGGGCATTTCCGCATTGCGTTAATTACATTCGCAAAACCACTGAAAAACACACGTCCTGTTTCAGCATCGTTAATACTTATTAGCTCTTTAAAACTCGCTCCCGCACAAAACGTGCGCACTCCTCCACTTTTTAGGATGATTACTTTTACAGCATCATTCTCCCCTGCTTCCGTGATTGTTTTTCGCAACTTTTCAAGAATATCTCCCGGTAAGCTATTGTGTGCTGGGTGGAAAAATTCTATGGTTGAGATTCCGTTTTGTATTTCTTCTTTTACGTATGGTGCTGTCATTTATATATTCTTAAGGCTCGTTATCTTTTTTTTATTAAATCAAACTGCTCAAAGTGATGATTTAAATGCTTTCGTTCTAACAAATATGATTCATATTTATTCAATTCTCCAAAAACTAAATTCTTTAAAATCGCATCTGGATTTTCTTTAAAAAATGCGAGATACTTAAATCGTTGCTCCAAGAATTTTGCCTTTGCTGTTTCTAAATCTGGATGTTGTAAAGCAGCCAGTGTATCTTTTTCTAATTGCGGAAATCTAGAGTTTTGCGGAAACTTCTTAAAATTATATAGACTGTCATGGGTTATATCTAAATACTTTTCTGGTGTTGCAATTTCAAAATCTTGAATATCTCCCGAAGCAATTTTATAGGTATATTCTAGATGCTCTAACATATGTTGAGGCGTCATCATTCCCCACGCAGGCTTACTTTCTTCTGAAAGTGTATTGAGACATGACTGGATCGTTTCGTTTGTCATTTCTGTAAAAACCTCTTGTTTCTTTTCTACCATTGTTAAAATGGTTGCAATACAAACTAAAGGATCTTCCTTCTCAGCATCTGCTGGTAAAATAGCGTTAGCACTATCTACATTTGTATCAAAAATCTCTACATACCATTTTACAATTCCGCTTGGATGTTCTGTACCTCTAGAGTCTCTGTCTACTTTTTGCTTACACGTTAATCGCACGTATAATGTGTCGCCATCATAAATAGGACGTAAAAATCTAATTTCTTCTAAACCATAATTTGCAGCTACAGGGCCTTTGTTAGGATACACAAAAAGTCCTGCTGCCATTGATATAATAAAATATCCATGAGCCGTTCTCTTTTCAAAAATACTTCCATCTAGCGATGTAATATCTGTATGTGCATAAAAGTGATCCCAGGTAATATTTCCGAAGTTTACAATATCTGTATCTGTAATTGTTCGGTTATGTGTTTTAAGTGACATCCCTGGTTTGATGTCTTCCCAATGGTATGCGAAAGGATGTTTTGGCGACTCTTTGTAGTCGGCTTTTGGTTGGTACATTCCTGTAACTGCAGTTAAGGTGGTTGGACTTCCCTGAATGGCGCAACGTTGTAAATAATGTTTAATACCGCGCATTCCTCCCATTTCTTCTCCTCCACCTGCACGTCCTGGACCACCGTGAATTAATCCTGGTAACGGCGAACCGTGTCCTGTACTTTGCTTCGCACTTTCACGATTTAATATTAAAATACGCCCGTGATGGCTTGCTGCATTCACTGCATATTCTGTCGCAATTTTATCATCATTTGTAATGATAGAACTCACTAAAGATCCTTTACCCATCTTCGCTAAAGTGATAGCATCTTCTAAAGTATCGTAAGGCATTAGCGTACTTACTGGACCAAAAGCTTCGGTCACGTGAGCGTTCTCATTTTTTAATGGATTGTCTTCTCGCATCAAAATAGGTTTCATAAAAGCACCCTTTTGTGAATCTGCGCCTAAAGCTTCAAAGTCATTAAAATTACCGTAGACCATCTCTGCAGTCTGCGCAATCTTCTCGACCTGTTCTTTGACGCTATTTCGCTGTGCATCGTTAACCAAACTTCCCATTCTCACTTCTCTCAAACGAGGATCGCCAATAGTCACTTTATCTAACTGCTTTGCTAATGCAAACTGTACATCTTCTATTAAATCTTGTGGCACAATAATACGACGGATTGCCGTACACTTCTGACCACATTTTGTTGTCATCTCATTACGAACTTCCTTAACGAACAAATCGAATTCTGGAGTTCCAGGCACTGCATCTTTTCCTAAAATAGCTGCATTTAAGCTATCTGCTTCCATCGTGAATGGAACCGATTCTGCAGTGAGCTGCGGATGGTTTTTAAGAATGCGTCCTATTTTTGCAGATCCTGTAAAAGTTACAACATCTTGCGAATGAACGGTGTCTAGTATATTCTTAGCGGTACCACTAATCAACTGCAAAGATCCTTCAGGTAAAATTCCCGAAGCAATAATTTCTCTTACAACGGCTTCTGTCAAATATGCTGTTTGGGGCGCTGGCAATACAACTGCTGGCATTCCTGCCATCCAGTTCACCGCACACTTTTCAAGCATTCCCCATACCGGAAAATTAAAAGCATTTATATGTACTGCAACTCCTTCACGCGGAACCATAATGTGGTGCGCCATAAAACGACCTCCTCGTGATAAATCTATAGGATCTCCTTCTACGTGATATGTTTGATTAGGGAATAATTTACGAAGGGATGCATTTGCAAAAAGATTTCCGAAGCCTCCTTCAATATCTACCCAACTATCACGCTTTGTAGCGCCAGTGCGGTAGCTAATTTCGTAAAATGCTTGTTTTCTTTTTTCAAGATATAGCGCAAGACTCTTCAACATATTTCCGCGTTGTTGAAAGGTCATTTTACGTAGAACATTCCCTTTTTCGCGACCGTATTGTAAAATAGATGGAACATCTAGTCCTTCAACAGTAGTGCTTGTAAAATGTTCGCCCGTAATAGAATCAAAAACAGGAATTCCTTCGCCGTTTCCAGATTGCCATTGGCCTTGTATGTAGTGTTGTGTTTTATTCATTTTATTGAATTATAAATTCATATTTTCAATAATTGCGGCATATCCTTGACCTACTCCAATACACATTGTAATTAAAGCATATCGTTTATTCATCTCTTGCAATTCTAATGCAGCCGAATAGGCAATTCTAGCCCCTGTAACACCAAGCGGATGTCCTATAGCGATTGATCCGCCATTAGGGTTTATTCTTACATCATCATCTGCCAATCCCCATGCTCTAATACAGGCTAAGGCTTGTGACGCAAAAGCTTCATTTAACTCAATTACATCCATATCTTCCATCTTCAAACCAGCCTTTGCTAGTGCTTTATTAGAAGCGTTTACAGGACCAATACCCATAATTCTAGGCTCAACACCTACTACTGCAGAACTTACAATTCTTGCCATAGGTTTTAAACCGTATTTTTTAACAGCATCTTCACTAGCAATAATAGTTGCCGCTGCACCATCGTTTAGTCCTGATGCGTTTCCTGCCGTAACACTACCCCCTTCTTTTTTGAAAGCTGGGCGTAGTTTTGCTAAAATTTCTTTGGAAGAATTTGGCTTTATAAACTCATCATCCTTAAAAATAATTGGATCTTTTTTTCGCTGCGGAATTTCAACAGCAACAATTTCTTTTGCCAATCTACCAGATTTTTGAGCAGCCGTTGCCTTCATCTGACTATTATATGCAAAGGCATCTTGATCTTCACGAGTGATATTATATTTTTCCACTAGGTTCTCTGCAGTAACTCCCATACCATCAACACCATATAATTCTTGCATTTTCGGATTGACAAAACGCCATCCAAAAGTAGAATCATACATTTTACTATCACCACCAAATGCTGTGGAAGGTTTTGCCATCACATACGGTCCGCGTGTCATATTCTCAACGCCGCCTGCGATAAATAAATCGCCGTCACCGGCTTTTATAGCGCGGTTTGCGTGAATAATAGCGCTCAAGCCGCTACTACATAATCTATTTACAGTTTCACCCGGGACAGAAAATGGAAGTCCTGCAAGCAGCAAACTCATTCGTGCTACATTACGATTGTCCTCTCCTGCTTGGTTTGCGCAGCCCATGATTACATCTTCATATGCATCTTTCGGGATGTTAGGATATTTGTCAGTCACCGCTTTAATTACCAATGCTCCCAAATCATCTGTGCGTATGGCACTTAATGTTCCTTTATAACTCCCGATAGGGGTTCTTACTCCGTCAATTATATATGCTTCTTTCATATTTTCATTTTAGACGCACGATATATGAGTGCGATTTCTTTAATCGTCCTCCGCAAAACTACCATCGTACATTATTTATTCTGTCCAATCTTTCGAGGTTCTATAAACGACTCCCTTAAAGAGTGCTACTAGTTCTTCGCCTCGTTTCACTTCTACAATATTAAAACCTACCTTATTCTTTTGATGATCTAATGTTGCTTCTGCTGTGATGAAATCTCCTTCTTCAAGTGCCTCAATATGGTTGATACTTGTTTCAATAGATACTGCATACTTTCCGTGAGTATTTGCCGTGAAGCCAAAAGCAGTGTCTGCAAGAGAATAACTGATTCCACCGTGTGCTTTATCCATGCTATTGAGCATTTCTTTTCTAATTGTCATTCCTACTTTCACCCATCCTACTTCGCATTCTAGGATCTCAATTCCTAGCCAAGTTGAGTAGGCATCTTGCGATAGCATTTTATATGGTATTTTATTTCCTTGCATTTTTTTATGTCAGGTTGAGTTTGTCAAAGCCCCATTCAATATTGTCAATTATTACCCTTCGACGGGTTCAGGGTGACAGTTCTATTTATTAAAGAACGTTTTATTTGCTCTATTCATTCTTCTCAACATTGGAGAACAACGATACCTATCTTCACGATACTCATCGTACAAGGTATCTAATTTCTCAACACACCAGTCCATTCCTTTTTCATCTGCCCAAGCGAGTAATCCTTTTGGGTAATTAACACCTTTGGTCATGGCGCTATCAATATCCTCCGCACTTGCGATGTTTAAAAATAAGGCGTCTGCAGCTTCATTTATGAGCATCACTAATACCCGATTAAAAATTTGTTCTGTTACAGTTGCGTCAATAGTACTTGTGGCTACATCAGAGTTTTCAACTTTCTTTCCATTGTGGTCGTACTCGTAATATCCAACCCCCGATTTACGCCCTAAATATCCAGCTTCAGAAAAACGTTTCTGTGTAAATGACGGCTTGTATCTTGGGTCAAAATAGAAGGCCGTAAATACCGTCTCTGTCACGGTGTAGTTTACATCGTTTCCAATAAAATCCATCAATTCGAAAGGTCCCATTCTAAAACCTCCCAAGCTTTTCATTGCGTGATCGATGGTCGAAAAATTTGCGATTCCTTCTTCGTAAATCCGCAAGGCTTCTCCATAAAACGGTCTTGCGACTCTATTGACAATAAAGCCTGGAGTATCTTTAGCCACGGCTACAACTTTTTTCCAGCTAGAGATGGTATCTATAGATTCCTCGAGTACCTCGTACGATGTTTGAATCGCAGGAATCACCTCCACTAATTTCATTAAGGGTGCAGGATTAAAAAAGTGAATCCCAACACAGCGGTTTGGATTTTCTAAGGAGGACGCTATCGAGGCAATCGAAAGAGAAGAAGTATTAGAAGCTATAATACAATCATCGCTCACATAGCTTTCTAACTCTTGAAAAACCTTTTTCTTAATATCTAGATTCTCCACAATTGCCTCAATCGTCATATGACTATCTGCTAATTCCTTCAAAGAATTCACATAGCTTATATTATCCTGAATACGCTTTTTTTCTTCGGAAGTAACACGACCTTTTTCAACTAAGCGTGTCATTATTTTTTCTAATGAAGCCTCTGCTTTATCTAAAGCCGCTTGATTAAGATCAAACAATTTTACAACACAACCAGCCGTGGAGGCAACTTGTGCAATTCCAGAACCCATTGTTCCTGCCCCTATAATACCAATTTTAGAAATTGTAGATTGTGGATTAACGATTGTTGATTTTTGATTTGATAGTGTCATTAGATTTATTTTTTAGATGCCGTTTTAATACTTACCACGAAAATTGAAATGAGCTGATTGTTTTCATCTAACAATCTATCTATCTCCTCTTAATTCAATAGTAGCTTTGCTCCTTTTTGTATTTTCATATTAACGTAAGACTCTCTTAATTCTTTTAAGCTAATTCTCATTTTATGAAGAAAATCCTTCGTTGATTCTCCACTTCTTTCCTCTCCATAATTGAGCGCTACAGAAGTACTAGACCTAATCAATTGTTTTGTGAGATGCTCTGCAGCAAACGATTTATCCAGACTCTTGCAAAGCAGAATTACCTCTACTGCAAATTGAATAAGCCGTTCCTCTAATTGATTCGGTTTCATATGTTTATTTTGGTTCAAAAATCAACAATCGTTAATCTTCAATCGTTAATCAACTAGATACCTTTAAACAAGGGTTTTCTTTTCTCTACAAACGCTGCAACACCTTCTGCATAATCCTCTGTAGAAGCTGATTCAATTTGTAATTTACTTTCTAATATTAACTGTTGCTCAAGATTGTTATTCATTGATTGATTAAGCAACCTTTTTGTTAAGCCCAATGCTTTTGTTGGCATATTAGCGAGGGTCAATGCTTTTAGGTTAACTTCTTCCATTAAATTTTCTGAAGCAACAACACTGTATATCATCCCCATTTGTTCTGCTTTTTCTGCTGAAATTTTATCTCCTAACATCATTATAGCAGATGCTTTTCCAAACCCTATTAATCGTGGTAGGAAGAACGTCCCAGCACTATCTGGAATCAATCCTATTTTACTAAACGCCTGGATAAAACTTGCTTTATCACTTGCAATCACCACATCACAGGCTAATGCAATATTTGCTCCCGCACCTGCTGCCACCCCGTTGACTCCACAAACAATAGGCTTTTCAATGGATCGAATTCTTTTCACAATAGGGTTATAGTGATCGTCTAAAATTTTCTTGAAGCCAGGATTTAAATCTGGGTTTGTAATTTCGCCAATGTCTTGACCAGCGCAAAAAGCTCTGCCATTCCCAGTGATTATGATAGCTCTTACCGTTTTTTCTTTTTCACAAGCATCTAATTCATCCTGTAATAAAAACGCCATCTCTTTATTAAAGCTATTAAAAACTTCTGGACGATTTAAGGTGAGGGTGGCTACACCGTTGATAATGTCTTTTGTTATTGGTTGGGTCATTTAGAAAAAAATTGGAGATTGGAGATTAGCGATTTTTAATTTTTGAACTATTCGTCCTTCAATTAAAAAATCAAAAAGCCACAATCGTTAATCATTATTATTTCAAACATTTAAAGTAGTCGAATGGTTCTAGACAGTCATCGCATTTAAACAATGCTTTGCAGGCTGTGGAACCAAACTGGCTGACTAAATGCGTATTTGCACTTTTACATTGCGGACATATTACTTTTTTAGCATTGCCAAGCAATACTTCTTTGTCTGCTGTTTCTGATAGTGGTCTGGCGATGCCGTAGGCTTCCATTTTCTGTAATCCTGCCTCACTTATCCAGTCTGTACTCCACGCGGGACTTAACACTAATTCTACCTCGACTGTTTTTCCAAGAGGCTCAAAAGCTTTTTTTAAATCATCTCCTATTACATCCATCGCTGGGCAACCGCTATACGTAGGTGTTAGCTTTACTTTTACAACAGTACCTTCTTCTATAGCTTCTCTGATTACGCCCAAATCTAACACGGTCAACACGGGAATTTCAGGGTCACTTACTTTTTCCAGAATTGGAATTAAGTGAGGGTCGATATTAGCTGGTTGGGTTATAATCATAAAAAATTGGAGATTAACGATTGTTGATTGTTGAACTCTTCAATCAAAAATCCTCAATCGTTATTTATTCGCTACCATTCCATATTAGGATATGTACGCTGCATATATTGTAAATCACTTAAAATATAGCCCATATATTCACTATGTATTCCTTTTTTACCACCTCTTGTAAAATATATACCCTGAGGAACAGCGATATTTGATTCTTTCAATAATTCTGAAACTTCTTTATAATATGTTTCTTTGAATTTTGAGGTATCCACTCCTATTCCCTCAACAATCATTGCTTCGTCTGCTTCCGTTAGATCAAAAAGCTCATCTGTGTACGCCCATAAATCATCAATAGCTTCCTGCATCTTCTCATTACTTTCCTCCGTTCCATCTCCTAATCGCTTTACCCAATCTCCAGAAAAACGTTTGTGATAGCTCACTTCTTTAATTCCTTTTTTTGCAATCGCGGCTAGTGTTTCATCTTTGCTTTTTAGCATCTCAGTCATAAACAAAAGATGAAATACATCAAATAAATACTGACGCCCCATTACATAACCAAAGTGGTCATTAGGTTGCTCTACCAACAATACATTTTTGTATTCTCGCTCTAAACGCAAAAAGGCCAAGTCATCTTCGGTCTTTCCTTCTCCTTGCACTTTAGCAGCGTATTGATAGTAATTACGGGTTTGACCAATTAAGTCAAGTGAGATATTTGTACCTGCAATATCTGTTTCAAGCGTTGGACCGTGACCGCACAGTTCTCCTAGGCGTTGCGCTAGGATAAGGGAGTTGTCGGCGATACCGAGGATGTAATTGTATAAACGTGTGTTATTCAAAATTTAAAATTTATTGGAGATTGCTGATTGTGGATTTTTGAACGGTTTTAATTATTGAACCGAAGAATGTGTACTTATAAAGTTTTACTTCGATGTTCATCAATCCTTATACTTCTCAAATCAAAAATAGTTATTCAAAAATCGTTAATTTTTTACATGTGCTTCACCTCATCCGGTAAATCATAAAAAGTAGGGTGACGATACACCTTGTCCTGTGCTGGCTCAAAAAGTTCGCCATTGTGTTCAGGATTGCTAGCGGTAACATCACTACTTTTTACCACCCAAATACTAACACCTTCGCTTCTTCTAGTGTACACGTCCCGCGCATTTTCTAGCGCCATTTCTGCATCAGATGCGTGAAGACTTCCAAAATGACGATGCTCTAATCCGTTTTTACTTCTTACGAAGATTTCCCATAAGGGCCAGTTTTTACTCATATTATTTTAGTCTTGAGTTGTGAGTCTTGAGTTGTGAGTCTTGAATTATGAACTGAGACGTATTTTCTCAGAACTCAAGACTCACAACTATTTAAATAACTTTCTTTAATTTTCTTGCTTCTTTCTTATCTGCATGTGCCATTGCGGCATCGCGAACCCATTCTCCATTTTCCCATGCGCTAACTCTCGCTTTCATTCGTTGTTTATTGCAAGGGCCATGGCCTTTTACTACTTGCCAGAACTCATCCCAGTTTATTTCACCAAAATCATAGCTACCTGTTTCTTCATTAAACTTTAAATCTGGATCTGGGATAGTCAAGCCAAGAATATCTGCTTGTGGTACTGTTTGATCAATAAACTGTTGACGCAAATCATCATTTGACTTTCGTTTTAGCTTCCATTTCATAGACTGCTCCGTGTGGATACTTTCTGCATCTGTAGGCCCTAGCATCATTAAACTTGGCCACCACCATCTGTTTAATGCATCTTGCGCCATGTCTTTCTGCTCTTGAGACCCATTACAAAGCTTGTGCATTATCTCAAAGCCTTGTCGCTGGTGAAAAGATTCTTCTTTACACACACGCACCATTGCTCTTGCATATGGACCAAAAGAGGTGTTGCATAATGGTACTTGATTGATAATCGCGGCACCATCAACTAGCCAACCTACAGCTCCCATATCTGCCCAAGTAACTGTTGGGTAATTAAAGATGGAAGAATACTTTGCTTTTCCTGAATGTAATTGTTCGTATAGCTCGTTACGAGAAATCCCTAATGTTTCACAGGCTGAATACAAATACAACCCGTGCCCAGCTTCATCTTGAACTTTAGCCAATAAAGCAGCTTTTCTTCTTAACGAAGGTGCTCTCGAAATCCAATTTCCTTCTGGCAACATCCCTACGATTTCGCTGTGGGCATGTTGCGACATTTGCCTGATATGTGTCTTTCGATACTTTTCTGGCATCCAATCTTTAGGCTCAATCTTTTCATCGCGTGCAATACGTGCTTCAAAAATTTCTTCTAAGTTTTTTACTTGTTCGTTGCTCATAGTTTTTTGCTTTATGCAGAAGGCCTTTAGCCTTAAGCTCATTAGACATCAAAATCTACTATTACTTTATCTGTGGTTGGGACCGCTTGGCAGCTCAAAACAAGATTTTGAGACACTTCTTTATCACTCAACGCATAATTTATTTTCATCTCGACAGCTCCTTCTTTTACTTCGCATTTACAAGTACTGCAAACACCACCTTTACAGGCAAAGGGCAAGTCTGCGCCTGCTCCTAAAGCGGCATCGAGAATGTTATCGTATTCTTTGGTCATCACAAAGGAGAACTCTTTTCCTCCATCCATAATTGTGATCTCCGTTCCTTCAACATTTTGCTGTGCAAGACGCTCTTGTCTCGACTTATCTTCTTCTGTTAATCCTGTTACGAATAATTCAAAATGTACATTCTCTTTTGGCAAGCCTTTTGCAACTAAATATTCACTCACATAATTAACCATCGTTTCTGGCCCGCAAAGAAATACTTCGTTTGTATCTGGAATGTCAATGAAATTCTTTGTCAATACCGCCATTTTTTCATCATCAAAGCGACCATTGAACAACTCGATATCTCTTCTTTCTTTAGTTAAGAAATAATAGATTTCAAAACGTCCAAAATACTTATTACGCAACTGCTCTAATTCTTCTTTAAAGATAATCGATTTTGCCGTTTTATTCACATAAAAAAGCTTGCATGTTGACTGAGGTTCAGCAGCTAAGTGAGCTTTCACCATAGATAACACAGGGGTAATACCACTACCTGCCGCAAAGAATAAATAATTTTTTTCTTCGGAAGGCTGACATGCTACCCCAAAATTACCGCTAGGTGCCATGACTTCAAGTTCGTCACTAGTCTTTAAACTTTCATTCACAAAGGTTGAAAAAGCACCGCCTAGAATTTGCTTCACTGCCACTTTCCATTCTCCATCTGCTGGGCTTGAACAAAGACTATAGGAACGCCTGGTGTCTTCGCCATCTATATCGGCCTTCAGGGTTAAATGTTGTCCTTGACGAAATTTAAATTCGCTTGAAATTTCCGAAGGTACAGCAAAGGTCACGACCGATGTATCGTCCGTCTCTTTGTAAATATCTTTTATTTTGAGTTTATGAAATATAGCCACTGTTATTTGCTGGTTTATACGACAAAACTAACGATTGTTAGTTAGATATGCAAATCCCTATTAAACTCACCAAAACAGGCAGGATTCAAAAACTCTATAGAAAAGATGAAGGTACATTAGTAGGGGTTGTGGCGAACTAAACAATCCCATTGATAAGCACCGAAACCATATCTTTCTTCAGCACATTTACATCCATTTTTCCTCGTTTTTCATTCCAGAGATAGAGTGTTCTCAAGGTAGAAAGTATTGAAAATAAAATAACTTCGGGATGTTGTGGTTTTATTTCTCCTTCAAAAATGCCTTGTTTTATGATACTTCGGAAATTTTCTTCATAATCTTCCCGCATCTTAATCACAGTCTTTAGGGCTGACCCTTCTAGATGCATCCAGTCATTGTTGAGTGTAGCGATATGTTCAGAATAATTGACCGTAATATCGATATGAACTTCGATAACGCGTTCTATCTTTTTTAATGGCGAGAGCATTTCTGAAGAAATCTCATTCATTTTTAAAGTAAACTCTTCTGCAACTTCTAATAAGAGGGTGGCTAAAATTTCTTGCTTTCCTGAAATATGATTGTATAAGCTCGCCGCTTTTATATCCATCGCTTGAGCAATGTCACGCATCGAGACGGCATTAAACCCACGTTCTTTAAAAAGACGCGCGGCAATCTGTATGATTTCTTGTTTGCGGTTGGATTTCATTTAAGAGGTAAATATACAGAATGATTGGAGACTGTACATGAACACTTTCCGAAACTTAGTAAAGTGTAGCGGTATCTTCCTCTCGCTCCTTATAGCAGCTCCTCTGAGACAAGAGGTTAAATAATTTTGATTTTTATTCAACGCTACTGGGTTTAACTGCGCTGTGCAACTAACTCCTAATCTAGAGTTGATCGGTTTTTATAAAACTAATTTTATTGAAAGACGCCACCAAGCCTTGTATTAAATAAGAACTTAGTCCTTTGTGTTCCATTTCGTTTAATCCCTCAATGGTGCAGTCTTGTGGCGTTGTTACTCGGTGTATTTCTTCTTTGGGGTGCTCCTGCTTTTGATCAACAAACGTGCGGTCACTTCGCTGTCACATATGGCTAATTGCTCGGCTTCTTTTACATCAAAACCTAATTGTATCGCAGTTTGGGTTGCGGCTCTAATTAGACGCATCCAAAAGGCAACGCCACTAGCACAAATTATAGTTGCCGCTTACATTTGAGAGTATGGAGTAATCAAAAAACGCCTCATTTTATTAAAGATTTGTTGTGCAATATCAACGCTATTTTCTGCAGAATCATTGCTGCAAATACAGCTCATAGATTTTCCTACAGCAATGGCCGTATTAAACATCGCTCTAATAATAGCTTGTTTTGATTCTACCGCGGATTCGATCTTGGCAATTTAATATCCGGTTATGGTTGAGATTAGGATATGCTTATCTGTAATGTAGGGTTCCTTTTCCTTTAACACCCCTCAAAATATGGAAGCTATAACGCAAAAATAATAATGTCAGATTACTTTACAGCTTCTTTTTTATCAGTTACAATAACTAGGTTGTTAAGTTTTTAAAATTTTGAAATTTCAGAAATATTTCTTTTTGAGATGTATAATGACTTGGTAGTTTCGTGAAGCATCAAACCCTTTGCGCTTGACTGTCCTAAATTTCCTGCACCTATGATTGTAATTTTAATTGTTGTTCTTGATTAGCTGACTAAATCAGGACTCTCCCTTAAAGATTAGGAGTTAATGACCGTTGATTGTTGAACTATTTTTTTAATTCATTAATCAGCAATCGTTAATCATTTTGCTATTTTTGGCATATGATTGAAGAGAACACCCCCCTAACCCCTTTAGAAGGAGGAATTATAGGAAACGAGCTGCTAGATAGATTGCCGCCACATTTAAGGCAATATATAAAGCCACAGAATTATGAACATTATACCCCTATTAATCAGGCGGTGTGGCGTTTTGTGATGCGTAAGAATGTAGATTACCTGAGTAAAGTAGCGCACGAAAGCTATATAGATGGATTAAAACTCACAGGGATTTCTATTGACAACATACCTTCTATGTACGGTATGAACCGTATTCTTAAGGAGATAGGCTGGGCTGCTGTGGCTGTGGATGGCTTTATTCCACCCAATGCGTTTATGGAGTTTCAAGCATTTAAAGTGCTTGTAATTGCTAGTGATATTCGTCAATTAGAAAACATAGAATACACCCCTGCGCCAGATATAATTCATGAAGGTGCTGGGCATGCTCCCATTATTGCAAGTCCGGATTATGCTGAGTATTTAAGACGTTTTGGAGAAATAGGTGCTAAAGCGATTTCTTCTGCCCACGATATGGAGATGTATGAAGCCGTGAGGGAATTGAGCATGTTAAAAGAAAAAATACTCAGTCCCAACCCTTCGGCCGCTATAAAACAAGCACATCAAGCCAAGGTTGATGCCGTAGAACAGCTAGTTGAAGATTTACAGCATAAAGAAGTGATTGCTTCGGAAATATCATTGATAAGAAACCTACACTGGTGGACCGTAGAATATGGGATGGTGGGAACGGTTGAAGACCCTAAAATTTATGGCGCAGGATTACTTTCCTCTATTGGCGAAAGTGAGTGGTGCATGAAAGAAGAGGTGAAAAAAATACCCTATACTATTAATGCAGCATATCAAGATTTTGATATTACAAAGCCGCAACCGCAACTATATGTAACGCCAGACTTTGCTTATTTACAAGAGGTTCTTGAGGAATTTGCAAACACCATGGCAGTGCGCAAAGGAGGTTGGCGTGGGCTTAATAAGCTAATAGAATCAAAACAACTAGGAACGGTAGAAATCTCAACTGGCTTACAAATTTCAGGGGTTTTTACGCGCATGATTCGCAATGAAGACAACGAGGTAGTTTATTTTGAAACCCAAGGACAGACAGCGCTCGCTTATCGAGAGACAGAAGTAATTGGTCACGGAGTTTCCCGTCATCAAAACGGTTTCAGAAGTCCTCTAGGGAAATTGCGAGGTATTAATCTTTCCATAGAAAATATGGGGCCACGAGATCTTTCGGCCTATGATTTTTATGATGGAAAACCCATTGAGTTTGAGTTTGACAGCGGCATTAAAGTGAAAGGGATGAACGTTACCGGCATACGTAACTTGAAGGGAGAACTGATGCTCATACAGTTTACAGATTGCACGATGACCTATAAAGATGAAGTCCTATTTACTCCAGAAGATGGCGATTTTGATATGGCAGTGGGAAAAGAAATTATTTCTGCTTTTGCCGGAGCGGCAGATTATTTATCGTTTAATCTGGTGGAACATGAGTTGAGTACGCTGGGTGATGTTGTTGACACTTCAGAAGAAGATAAAATATTAAATGGGTTTTATAGTGAGGTTAGGAAAATTAGAGAGCAGGCTGCTAATAACCTCTCCTTGAAAAAGGGAGGAAACATACAATTACTTGAAAAGGAGAGGAGCCAAGTTAAGTTTACTTTTAATATATTAAAAGACGAATTTCCTAATGACTGGTTATTGCCTTTGGAGATGTATGAGTTGATTGGTACTTCAGAAATATTAGAACATTTAAGAATATTACAAGATAAGCGACCCGAGGTGAAGCACTTAATTGAGAGTGGGCTTGGGCTTTTGAAAGAGTGACTAGACAAAATATTTAACCGATTCTGCATTAAGTAAGGAATGACAGACGAAGCGTTAAACTGATTCCGCTACAATTGTAGAATCACATTCAAATATTACAAGGGACTATTAGATTTTTTATTCAGGAATAAAGGAAACAAGATTAAAGACTATACAAGTCGTGGAGCCATTGTGCTTGATGTGCGTTCTAAAGCAGAGTATGACAATGGCGCAATCCCAGGCTCTAAGCACATACCCTTACAGCAAGTAAACAGTAAAATTGAAGAGATTAAAAAATGGAACAGACCAATGATCTGTTGTTGCGCAAGCGGAATGCGCAGTGGGAGCGCTTCGGCAATATTATAAAGCAATGGAGTTGAAAGTATGAACGGTGGCGGATGGACTTCTCTTTATAAGAAGCTTTGATATTTCAGGAGTAAATACTGCTTATTTATTTGATTTTATTGCTGCGAAATCTAGCAAATTTCAAAAATAAAAATCCCCATTAGTCTCCTCAAACTAAAAGGGATTTTATCTCAACTAGTATCATTTTCAATCATATATGTATTGAAAGTCTATTTGGCTAAAGCAGCTTTGTGAAATGATAAATAACTCCTTATTGATAAAATCAAAATTAAGCAAGTCATTGGCTTCCTCTATACGTATAAACACCTAAATTTAAAACTAAGTGTTTATACGTATTTGTTACGTAACGTTATTTTTATTGAAAAAAATTAGTCATCTTTCGGTTGCACTAAACATTACAAATAAAACCAATATGAGTCAAAATAATCTACCTGAAAAAGGAATTACCATCCGACAAGCAAAGGAATGGACTGCTGCTTGGCAATCACAAAACCCAAAACATTCTAAAGCTTTTTTAATCCCGATGGAAGCCATAGTTGAGCTTTTAAAGGAGCTAAACGTCCTAGAATCTAATGGTGCTGGCGGTCACACCTTAAATACAAACAATCCATTAACACCAGCACTGAGAGCCTATCTAGCAGTTGGTCCAGATGCGCAGGGTACAGAAGAAGAAAAACTGGTACTTGTAGGTGCTGTAGCAGTAGGTGCAGAATATCAAGACCAAGTGGAGGAAACTACCAACAAGTTAAAGGTAACACTTTCTGGCAGTGGCGCTTTTGATTTTACATTTCCTTGCCCACGTTATTGTGATCCTAAAAGTCCATTAAATCACGGCTAATTGTCAATAATGGAAACCACAAAAGACTTTTTAGAGATATTTATATCAATATTTACAGTTATTAATCTTATTCTATATGTGTATAGTTGGATACACCATAAGTCTTCAAGGCTGATCCAAATATTAATGCTATATACTTTTTCATTGTTCGTGACACACTTTACAATGTACTACTTACAGTCAAAGGGCATAAACAATCTATATATTGGTCATTTTCATTTTGGGCTCCAGTTTTTGATTTTAGGATTGTTCTATAGAACATTATTTAAGCCGAGCCAGAAAAAATGGGTGACCATCATACTGATTTCTGTTTTTGCAATAATGATAGGATATTATATCATTAAACCCGATAAATATGTAACATTTAATCTTATTGATATTATTATAACCACAGTGCCATTAATTTTTTTCTCTATCACTCATCTGTATAATACACTCACGGAGACTAAAAGATTTTTTATTATAAATGCAGGGGTCTTAGTATACCTATCTACCTCTTCATTTATTTTCTTCTTAGGAACTTACCTTCATAAGGAAGGAGATCTTGTGGGAATTTCTGACAAAACTGCTGATTATATATGGGATTTGAGTAAAGCAATATACTTAATTTATCTCTTAATTATTACGATAGAATGGAGAGTAACAATTTATAAATGGAAGATCAAGAACAACTAATTGCTATTTTAGGATATGGGATCTTATTCATATTACTTCTTACTACCGGGTTGATGTTGTTCTTTTTTTATTCCCGAAAGAAAATAACAGAAAAAGAATTTGAAAAAATTGAACTCGAATTAAAAAACCAAGAAGAAATATTACAAGCTACTATTGACACACAAGAAGAAGAACGTAAACGTATCGCTCAAGATATGCACGATGCCATTAGTTCTAAACTTAATGTGATCAGTCTTACCACAAATTTGTTGCTGGACAATAATGAAATAGATCCCGGAGACCAAAAATCTCTAGAACATATACTAGCGATTAATAACAGTGTACTTGAGAGTTCTAGAAAAATAGCGCACGACTTACTGCCGCCTATTTTGGGGAAATTTGGACTTAAAGTGGCACTTGAAGAATTATTTGATGATTATCAAAATGCGTCAAAATTCCAAATAATGCATCGTATTGATGCCATACAGTGTTTGTCGAGTATGGAAGAACTTCATCTTTTTAGAATTGTGCAAGAGCTTATAAATAATTCTATAAAACACGCAAATGCGTCTCAATTAACTATTGACCTCTCACAAAACTCTAACGACTTTGAATTAAAATTCACGGACAATGGAAAAGGATTTAAACACGATACTATAGATATTAAAGCAGGAATAGGACTGCAAAATATAAAAAGTAGAGCTGCCATATTGAATTGTAATTTATCGATAGAAAGCATCGAGAATAATGGATGTGCCTTTGTAATCAAAACCAAATAGTAAATATGAAAATTAAAATAGCAATAGCAGATGACGAACTCTTGTTTAGACGGGGACTTCGGGCTATATTAAGCAAGCATGAAGATATTGATGTATTATTTGGTGCCTCAGATGGGAAAGATCTAATTCAACAACTACAAGACTCTAAGGAACTGCCAGAAATCATTATCACAGATTTAAAAATGCCAGAAATGGATGGCGTTGAGGCTACAAAGATAATAAGAGAAACGCATCCAGACATTAAGATAATAGCGCTTACCAGCTATTTTAGCAAACCATTTATTGTCAATATGATTGCGATAGGTGCCGTTGCTTATCTGGCAAAAAATAGCACCCCAAAATTGATGGTACAAACGATAAGGGAAGTGCACGCAAAAGGTTTTTATTATAACGACAAAGTGTTTGAATTTATTAAGGAAGGAAACACGAATAGCATTTCTAAAATTAAAGCCAATAGCTTTGATAGAACAAATTTTTCTAAACGAGAAATGGAGGTGATTCAACTTATCTGCCAGCAATTAACCACCGTGGAGATAGCTCAGCAATTATTCATAAGTCCAAGAACAGTAGAGGTTCATCGTAATAATTTACTTTTAAAAGCAAATGTGAAAAATGTAGCTGGCCTCGTTATTTATGCCATACAGCATAACTTAGTTACTTTTGATAAGTTTTATTAAGATTTGATCCCTTTTAAATCTGCCTTACTTTTAATTGATTGGTTCTTATACTCTAGCGTCCAACCCATAGAACTTATGGGAATATATTTTTTTTTTGCAATTCGGAAATGCGACTGTTTTCTGCATTACTCGTTAAGGCGGAAGCTTATTTCTTATTTGAGCTGTCACTCGATTTTTACCGAGTTATAATCTTCAGCCTCAAATGAATTCCAGATTTCTGCAGTAACATCATAATAAGCTATATTGGGGTTTATTTTTAATTCGGGCTCAGTAATGGAAGTAATCCTTAGCGTTTTTGATTGTGTCAATATTTCCGAAGTTACTTTGCTTAGACCATAGCTAATAAAAGCATCAGCATTCACATTCACAATCACGATGGATTTCTTTTTACTATCTATCATCCCCATCATCAATTTTTTGGTGTCACTCTAGCTATAAACCTGAGACTAAATGCCTTTAGTCACGATAAGCTTTCCTGCGTTTTTTAGTTGTTTTTCAATCAAGGCTGCATTGGCAGCTAACTGCTCGCGATCATCCTTTTGATGCTCACAATACCTGAGTCTAAAAACCAGAGTTAGAGTGATTACAATTCCGAAGAAAATTTTACGCATTCGTTTCTTTTTTATTCAAGGCACAAAAAAAGCCTGCATTATTTATATAGGCAGGCTTCTTCAAAACAAGTAATTTGCTACAAATCATATTTTACAACAAACATCATAATTCTTGGCAAAACAAAGTACTGCGTGGTCGTATTAAATTGATCACTAAAACTATCGTTATTAATAAAGCCTGTATCCAAAATATTATTCGCTTGTAATTGAAACTCCCAATTACTATCTTTTTGTTGGTAAAACAAATTTGCGTTTACAAAAGAATAACGGTTCTCGATGGTTTTACGATCGTTGGTATAATCATAAAAATCCCATTCTGCATTAAAGGTAAAATCTTTTAAGAAACGCACGTCTATGTTTGCGAATGGCCTTTGCGTAAAGAAGGTTTGTTCTAATCCGCCATTGTCATACTCATTAATATTCACACGATATCCTACTTCAAAATTAGGCCAATCCCTAAAACTTGTTCTGACGCTCGTTGAATAGTTTTGAGTAAAACTTTTGCTCTCTCTTATTTCATTATTAATTTGGTTATTAGAGGTGCTTAAAGCCAGGCTAGCACTCGCTCTGAATTGTATCTTTTTAACTCGCTTGCTGAAACGTCCATTTGCCGAAAACGTTTCGTCAGGAAAATCACTATCAATATTAAAAGGCGAGCTAACTTGATTAATATCAAAGATTTGTGTTTGGTTTTTAAAACCATTCACTCGCTTTGTATAATTTACAGATCCGCTTATGTCGGTATAGTTAAACATGTTATAGCTAAAATAGGTCAATCTATAACTTTGATTTAGTGAATTCTCAAGGTTTCTGTTTCCACGGAAAAGACGATTATAATTATTAAAAACAAACGACTCGGCATAGTCATTAACATCTGTATATTGAGAACTGATATCATAATTAAAACGAATACTCTCACTATTCTTTAAATTGTAAATTACATTGAGATCTGGCAAGATATTTATTTCATTATCAGAACTAGAAATCCCTAATTGATCACTAGATACATTATAGTTGTGCAGTGTCGCTCCTGGTGTAAAAGTAAATTTACCAGATTTCACTTTATAATGGACCCCTAAAAACACATCGCTAAATGTAAAATCTACTTCATTAATCAGCGACATCGCTCCGCCTCCATCATCATCTGGAGTTTGACTAAAATCAATACGATTCCCATTATCTAACAACTGAAATATATTTGAGTTAAATTTTTGATTGCTGTACGTAGTCCCCAAGGTAAAATTAATATTACTCGTATTATTAAGAACGTAGTAGTGATCTAATTTGGCGTCAAGTTTATTAGTCTTTACGTTTTTATCTTGATTGATGCTGTATCGGTTTTGACTCTCATCAATAGGAAGAATACCGCTAAAAGGAACAAGGTCTGTCACCGCATTATAAAAAGGATCTTCATTTTGGTACAAGTGCTGAATCTGCCCTGCAAAAATATTTTTTTCATTAAGCGTATAATACCCGTTCACATTCTGATTAATAGAATATGGTTTGTTTTCTTTTATTTCCTGAATATCATTAGTAGACCCATCAAACTGTGATAAGACATTTGCATCCTCTTCTTGCGAACTCGCCCTAAAAAGGACATCATAATCTAGTTGCAGGTCTGTATTTGCCTTATAGGTCGCACTCATTTTGAGCATTGCGAGTTTATTGTTTTGATCTGTAGAGCTATTTGTATTCTCTTCAGTGCCCGTTGCTATATACTGACGGATGGAGTTATTAATAATGTTAGTCGTGTTGTCTGAAGCAATCCCAAAACCACTTATATCTAGTTTTTTATTGATGGCATAACTAAAATTACCCGCAAAGAACTTTGTCTCAATCTCATTAGCTCTATCGTTCTGCGTCACTGCAAAACCAAGACCACTGTCACTTATGTCAAAACGAGTTCCACCACTTTGATTAAAGTTTCTGAAACCTCCAGTAAAATTAAAATAGTCACGAAATGTAAATGGGACTTCACCTATATTATTAAAATCTGTAATAAAATTAAGACTGTAGTCTGGACTGTAATAAAATAGCTTGGGATGCGCTAGATAGCCAGCTTCATCATCACCTAAAACGCCTCCTCCAGCGGTTACTTCTCCAAACCAAAAATTCTTCTTGCCTTCTTTTAATTTGATGTTTATCGCAACATTGTCCTGATCATTTCCAAGACCGCGCATTTGCCCTACTTCGTTATAATTACGTAATACTTCAACCTTATCGACGGCATCTGCAGGAATGTTTTTTGTGGCCAACTTAGAATCACCATCAAAAAAGTCTTTTCCTTCGATCATTACCTTTTGTACTGCTTTTCCTTCTACTTCAATCTCTCCATCTTCATTTACTTCTATCCCTGGAAGGTTTTTAAGCACATCGCCCAGTTTTCTTTCTTCACCTGTTTTAAAACTATCTGCGTTATAAATAATCGTATCGCCTCTTATCGTAACCGGCATTTCATAAACAATCTCAACACCATCCAGTTGAGAGGCTAATGGGTTCAAAACAAAATCTTGCGTAAAATCTTCTCCATCATCTGCAACCTTAATTGCTTTTTCTTGCGTCTGAAACCCAAGAAAACTCGCTTTAAGAATATAGCTTTCGTTTTTAGGAAGATCTATTTGATACCTACCCTCAAAGTTTGTGATCGCGTACGATTCTAGATCACCCGTGCTACTTACTGTCGCTATCACATTTGCAAACTCGAGCGGCTCACCTATAGAGTCTTTAATCACCCCCCGCATATTCACACTTTGCGCAGATACGGCCGCAGTAAACAATAGGGCACATGCCCATAGTATATTTTTCATAAGATTTATTTGATTGATTATTTACGAGAGATTATCCTCCAAAACGTCCACCGCCGCGTCTTCCGCCACTTCCTCTAAAGTTCTCACGCATCTCTTCCGTCTTCTCTTTTACTATTTTATTAAAGTCCTCTCGCGAAACTTCTTTTCCTTTAGACGGTTTTTTAATTTCCATCCCATCGGCTGGGTTCACCACTATTTTTGAGCAAAGTATTGTTTGCCTGTCTATGTTTAATTCCAAAATCAAACCCGGTAGTCCACCATATTCAGCTGGGCCATTTTTCACAGGAATCATAGGCGTAAACCAAGCCGTAACCGTTAATTCTTTTGGCACCTCTATCTGGCTCATTGGGTCTTCTGCGAGCTCCTTATCTGCCTTGGCTTTTACGACACTGTATTCTTTCTTTTCCTGAGCAGAGCGGACTCCTCTATCGCCTCTTGGGCCTTTTCTGCGCGCAAAGCTAAAATCGTTTTCATCTATCTTTTTTATCGCTGTGGCTTTTATCGCTACGTACTCCCCTATCATTTTCTGCTCCTTGGTTATTTGCCAATCAAGATTTGCAATCGTATCTCTAATCAAAAACTCTTTCCCAAAAAACTCACGTTCTTCTAGCAGCTCATTACTCGATACATTTTTGTATTGTATGCCAGGTGTAAAACTCCCCATCATCATTCTCATCCCGCCCATACCGCCGGCACCAGCTTCAAGTTTCTCTTCTTCTTTATAGGTAGACTCGTCACCTTCAAAAGAGAGGATTAATGTTTTTTCAAGCATACTTTTCATACGCGCCATAATCCCTTTTTTCATTTCTTCGCTCATCTCTCGACCTCCAAAACCGTCCATATCAACAGTGGTTTTAGATTCGTAATACGCTTTTCCGCTTACGTTTTGTGCTCCAAGTGTAAAACTCGCTAATGCAATTGCAATAAATAATAGGTTTTTCATAATATCAATTTATAAAGGTATTAGTGCTTTTTCTGCGGAAATGTTACAATCAAGAACCATTCCTGATAACTATTAGACGATACTATTCTACAATTACTTCGCTTGTTTAAAATCTCTCATATTTCCGCAGAAAAATCACTATTCTGTTACCGTCTTTAACACCTATGGTGCTTTTGACGATACTCCTACTTGCACATACACCGGAAAGAATTGGTCTATTTCATATTTTTTATACCAACTCTCAACATCAATCCCACCTTGCGAAACTTGACAATAGCCTAATTGATATTTGCTTGGGTCTCTGTTAAGAGGTATGATTAAAAATAATTGGAATTTTTGTAACTTGGCAAGGTATGATTCGCATAGTACTATTCCTATTATTCACTACAACCTGTCCAGGGCAGGAGCTCCTCTTACAAGGAAATAGCCCGCTAGCGGCAGACACTTTTATAGGAGTAGACAGCTATGACTATACCTATTCTATTACAGATAATATCATTTCAAAATCTGGGGTAAAAGGCACTTTTCAGTTTAGTGATATCCAACTTGGTGATGTTACTACCTTAGATATCATAAACCCGCTAAAGGTGGTGGCGTTCTACAATGAATTTAACACAGTTGTTTTTCTAGACAATAGATTAAACGAAATAAAACGCATCAACTTTAATAATCTCCCCAGCTTTTTAAATGCTGGAGCCGCTCGTAATGCTGGTAATAATAGACTTTGGTTGTTAAACACAGACACACAACAAATAGAACTTTATAATTACAGTACGCAGCAAAGAATAGAAATAAGTCAGCCCATCACGGCAGAAATAAAAGAGGTGGCTTCAAATTTTAATTACTGTTTCGTTCTCACAGATCAAGAAGTGAAACAGTATAATATTTATGGTGGATTGCTGTATGTCTATAAAATTTCAGGAGGAAGATTACTCACACAAGACAATGAAAATCTGGTGGTAAGCACTGTATCTCAATTACTATATAAAGCTAAGAGCAGTGAGAATTTAACACCACTTATATACCAAGAAATACTCCCTATTAGCTTGCAGCTACAACGAGATTTACTGTATATTTATAACGGAGAAAAAGTCGCTATTTTTAGCCTTAACCAACCAAAGAAGTAAGTATTATGCACGTAGCCATCGCTGGAAATATCGGTTCGGGAAAAACCACGCTAACTCGCTTGTTAGCAAAACATTATAAATGGAAACCTCAGTACGAAGATGTTGAAGACAACCCATATTTAGATGATTTCTACAACTCAATGGAGCGTTGGTCATTTAACTTGCAGATCTACTTTTTAAACAGTCGTTTTAGACAAATACTCGAGATAAGAGAGAAAGGTAAAAAAGTAATTCAAGATCGTACGATTTATGAGGACGCTTATATTTTTGCTCCTAACCTACACGCGATGGGGTTAATGACAAATCGTGATTACGAAAATTACAAATCGCTTTTTGATCTAATGGAAAGTGTGACAAAAGGTCCTGATCTTCTTATTTATTTACGCAGCTCTATCCCTAATCTCGTGAACCAGATTCACAAACGTGGCCGCGAGTATGAGAATAGCATTAGCATCGATTACTTAAGTCGCCTTAACGAACGTTATGAGGCTTGGATTACCACCTATGACAAAGGGAACCTTATTATTCTTGACGTTGATAATCTAGACTTTGTCTCTAACCCAGAACATTTAGGCGAAGTCTTTAACAAGATTGACGCTGAACTACACGGATTGTTTTAAGTACAACTCAACCTATTTTAAAGTCAATGATAGCATCCTTTTAAAACGCGCTTGTTTTGTTTATTATTGACAAAAACTTAACATTCCCTAAACACAAGTTATCAAGTTTTAGTCCGTATTTTGTTATATGTAACAACAGTACTGCTTACGCTAAAATATCATGGCTTCATTATACACTAATAAATTTTACCACCGCGATTTATCGTGGTTGCGATTTAATCATAGAGTGCTACAAGAAGCGGCGGATGAACGAAACTTATTATACGAACGTATCAAGTTTTTAGCCATCTTTTCTTCTAATCTTGATGAGTTTTTTAAAGTACGCGTTAGCGACATTCGACAGATAAAAGAAATTGAAAAACCGCTCCGTAACCGCCTTATCGATAAGCCCAACAAAGTGCTTAAAGAACTAAAGGTTCAGGTGGACAAACAGCAGCGAGAATTTGGCGCTATATTTTATGATGAAATTATTCCATCTCTCAAGAAGGAAGGTATTCATCTTATTAATTACACGCAGTTTACCACTACTCAAAAACTAGTTGCTAAAAATCACTTTACAGAAGTATTAAAAGATAAGATTACTGTAAAGTCTTATTCTCAAAGCAATAAAGACGAGGCCTTTGTTAAAAATGAAGCGCTGTACCTTACTACATTAGTGAATGATGATGTTTTAGAAATAGTGGAAATCCCAGCTGATGAACCTCGATTTTTTATATTTCCGAAGCAAAACGGGAAACATTACATCACATTTATTGATGATATCTTAAAGTACAATTTAAAGCAAACACCTAAAGGTGAAATTGACACTACATACTACTCAATAAAAATATCGAGGGATGCAGAATTATATATTGAAGATGAGTTTTCTGGCAATCTAAAAGATAAGATTAAAGACGCCTTACAAAGAAGAGAAACAGGTCAAGCGACTAGAGTGTTAGTAGATAGCGTAATGCCTAAGAGACACGTTGACCTAATTAACCAAGTACTAGACGTTACTAAAACCGATATTATAAAGGGAGGAAGTTATCATAACTTTAAAGACTTTTTTGGGTTCCCAAATCCTACCGACAAGCAGCTTAATAACAAAGAATTAATACCAATACCGCATCCTGTATTACACGATTGCGATTCTATGTTTGATGCGATTGATGCGAAGGATCAATTGATCCATTATCCATATCAATCTTTTGAACCGGTTATACGCTTACTTGAAGAAGCCGCTTCCGACAAGTACGTCACAAAAATACGAATCACCATTTACCGCGCAGCAAAAGAATCACGTCTCAATGATGCGATCGCCTTGGCCGCTCAAAATGGAAAGAAGGTGGTTGTTTTTATTGAAGTGAAAGCTCGTTTTGACGAAGCAAACAATATTAAATGGGGTAAGGTTTTTGAAGAGAATGGTGCGCAAGTTATCTATAGCTATCCAGATATTAAAGTACACAGTAAGATTTTAAGCATCACTAGAGAAGTAGGTAAAGAGACTACAAGATATGCATATATAGCCACTGGAAATTTTAACGAAAAAACAGCTTCGTTATATACAGATTTTGGTTTGATGACTGCAAATAGAAAAATCACTAAAGAAGTAAAGAAAGTATTCTCGGTGCTTAATCGCGTTATTATTGTACCTAAAACAAAGCGCCTATTGGTGTCGCCATTTACATCTAGAGTGCGCTTTACAGAGCTTGTAAACGATGAGATTGCATACGCAGAAGGTAATGAACCTGCAGAAATAATTTTAAAAATGAATAGTTTGCAAGACAAGCAAATGATTAAATTATTATATCGTGCAAGTAATGCAGGTGTAAAAATAAAATTATTGATAAGAGGTATGTGTTCGTTGGTTCCGGGAATACCAGGGCAAAGCGAAAATATAAAAATCACCTCTGTCATAGATCGATTTTTAGAACACGGCCGCTTGTATATTTTTAAAGCGGGTGGAGCGCAAAAAATCTACATCGGCTCTGCAGATTGGATGACGCGTAACTTGAGTCACCGCATTGAAGTAATAACCCCTATTTATGATGAGGATCATAAAAAGACCTTGATGGATCTTGTTAATATTCAGCTAAGGGACAATGTGAAAGCCCGCATTATTGACAAACACCAAAGCAATACATATGTGGTAAATGATAATCCTAAAATTCAGTCACAACTCGCCACCTATGATTACTTTAAGTCTAAACAGTAATATACAAAAGGTATTAATACCAATCACTACCGGTACAATAAACAGAAAATCACAAATTCAAAATTCTAAGCAATAAAACCATTTTCTTTAGCGTGCTCTTCTGCAGCAGCGCTTGTTTCAACTAACAAAGTGGGTGTGGTTTTATAATTTTCAAACAGTCCTTTTATGCGGCGCATTTTTTTCTCGTGTTTCACACTTCTCAGGTAAATAGCTTTTATTCTATTAGGGAAAGCTTCTGCAATCTCTATATAAATACCTGCATCGTGCTCGCCACTATCTCCTATTAATATAAAAGGTAAATCTGGATACATTTTTAAAAGGTCAATAATCTCTTTTTGTTTTTGAGGCTTCTCTTCTATCCCTTTCTTTTTAAAAGGATTTGGCAAGTTTCTCAATAGAATGGGACCTTTCGGGAAGCTGTTTTTAGTTAAAAAACAGTCTAGATAGCAGTATAAATTCCAAGGGCTATGGCTCACATAAAAAATAGGATTTGCGTCAATTCCCGTAGTTCCTTTGTGCAGTTTATGATAGAGTGCTGCCGCACCTTCTAGTGGCGAGCGCTTTTCTACTCGTTTAAAAAAGGTATTAGTTAGTACACGCCACTTCATCGTAGAAGCAACGCCTGTATGTAATATAGTATCATCTATATCACTAATAACACCATACGATGCGCTGGTTGAAGAAATCAACATTTCCCCTAGAAAACGATTCTCCTGCTGGATCTTTCGACCTTTGACCGCATTTCTATAAGAGATCTCATACTGTAACCAGCCTTCAGAGTTTGTGAGTTCTTGAAGGTTCGCTATTTCCTCGGAAATTTTGAAATAACCCTTAGCATCCGTCTTGGTTTCAAACACGCGACTGTCTCCAAGTTTAATCGTGATTTCGGTATTTCTTATTTCGTCTGTCTCAAAACGCTTCCAGTTATTAGCGATCAGCTTGAAGAAACCTTTTCCTTCAAGGTCTATGTTCTCATCTTCAATAGCTCTGCCTCGAAGGTATAAATGATCTGCGGTGCCATAACTTTGGAAGGCAATAATCTGAAGTGGGTCTTTACTGAAGAAGGACATATAGTATCGGGTTTCTATAAAAATACGCTATAAAAAAAAGTCCCACCAGAGCGGTAGGACTTTAATATAACTTTAGGATTTAGCCCCTAGTTTAATTGACAACTTTTACTTCCATAGTTTTTAAAGCTGCTACTTGCGCTCTAACCTCTTCTTCTGTTCCAGTGAATACTTGAGTATCTGTTACTGTAACTCCATTTTCTGTTGTGGCTGTTGTAACGGTTGCTGAAGATACATCACCTTCAGTAGTCATCTCAACAGAAACTTCTTTTGTAATTTCTTCACTCACAAGAGTGCTACCATCAACATTGGTCACGTCCGATACCGTCTTATTACCATCAGCATCAATCATCATCATTTCTTGTGTATTTTCATTCATTCCTATTTCCGAAGCATCTGAATGACCTCCCAAGATAGGCGCGATTACTAATCCTATTAAACAAGTAAGTTTAATCAAGATGTTCATTGATGGTCCAGACGTATCTTTAAATGGATCTCCTACTGTATCTCCAGTAACTGCCGCCTTGTGAGCTTCAGAACCTTTGTACGTCATTTCTCCATCAATCTCTACACCTGCTTCAAAAGATTTTTTTGCGTTATCCCAAGCACCACCTGCGTTGTTCTGAAAGATTGCCCAAAGAACACCACTTACAGTAACACCAGCCATATAACCACCTAACATTTCAGCGATTGCTAAATTATCCATTCCGAAAGCCATCGGTAAAAATGCAATTACTAATGGGAAACCAATAGTTAATAATCCCGGTAACATCATTTCTCTTAGGGACGCTTCTGTAGAAATAGCCACACACTTATCGTATTCCGGCTTTCCTGTACCTTCCATAATTCCTGGAATTTCTCTAAACTGACGACGCACTTCTTGTACCATTTCCATCGCTGCTTTACCTACTGCGTTCATTGCAAGTGCAGAGAATACTACTGGTACCATTCCACCTACAAATAACATAGCCAATACTGGCGCTTTAAAAATATTAATACCATCAATACCCGTAAACGTTACATAGGCAGCAAACAATGCTAAAGATGTAAGTGCTGCAGAAGCGATAGCAAAACCTTTTCCTGTTGCTGCAGTTGTATTTCCTACGGCATCCAGGATGTCTGTTCTTTCACGTACTATTGGATCTTGCTCACTCATTTCTGCAATACCACCAGCGTTATCTGCAATAGGTCCAAAAGCATCAATAGCTAATTGCATAGCTGTTGTTGCCATCATCGCTGATGCAGCAAGTGCTACTCCATAAAACCCTGCAAATGCATACGATGCCCAGATTGCTCCAGCAAATAATAATACAGATGGGAATGTAGATATCATACCTGTCGCAAGACCAGCAATAATATTGGTTCCTGCTCCAGTAGATGACTGTTGTACAATTTTTAAGGTAGGTTTTTTACCTAATCCAGTATAGTATTCCGTCACTGCAGAAATAACAGCTCCTACTACAAGACCAACTAGTGTCGCGTAAAACACACGCATAGAAGATATTTCTTGTAACCCTTCACCGAAGAATTCCATTTTCATCGTTTCTGGCAACATCCACTTACATAAACCAAAACAAGCTAGGGCTACCATTATAATGGCTGCAATATTTCCTTTGTTTAAAGCTCCCATTACTTGAGATTCTTTTGCATCATTATTGCTAATACGAACTAACATAGTACCAATCATAGAAATGATAATCCCAACACCAGCGATAGACATTGGTAATAAGATAGGTCCAATTCCGCCAAAAGCATCCGCGATATTGCCGCCCATATCTTTTATCACGTAGTTACCTAAAACCATTGCAGCTAGTACTGTTGCAACGTAAGACCCAAATAAATCTGCACCCATTCCAGCTACATCACCAACATTATCACCTACGTTATCTGCAATTGTTGCAGGATTACGAGGATCATCTTCCGGGATTCCTGCTTCTACTTTACCTACTAAATCTGCACCTACATCAGCAGCTTTGGTATAAATACCCCCACCTACACGTGCGAATAAAGCAATGGATTCTGCTCCTAGAGAAAAACCAGCAAGGGTTTCAAGAACGATTGTCATATCCATTGTATTAGTCCATACTCCGCCCATAAAGAAATGGAAGAAGAAAATGAAGAATACTGTTAATCCTAATACCGCAAGACCTGCAACACCAAGCCCCATTACAGTACCACCTCCAAAAGAGACGCTTAATGCTTTAGGTAAACTTGTTCGAGCTGCCTGTGTTGTACGTACGTTTGTTTTTGTTGCTATTCTCATCCCAATGTTTCCTGCAAATGCAGAAAATATAGCTCCAAAAATAAAAGCGATAACAATTAACCAGTGTGTCGTATCTACTACAAAAGAAACTATGGTAAGTAGAACACTCACAATAATTACAAAAATGGTAAGCAATCTATATTCTGCTTTTAAGAAAGCAAGCGCTCCCTCATAAATGTGATCTGAAATTTCTTTCATTTTACCGTCACCGGCATCTTGCTTCATTACCCAAGATTTCTTGACAAGCATATAAGCTAGACCTACTAAAGCCAAGACGATTGGCATATAAATCATAATTGATTCCATAAATATTTTGATTAATTAATTTAGGCCGCAAAAGTATGAAAATAAGCTCAATAATAAAACCCTGTTAAATTGGCTTTAACAGGGTCTTTAATACATTGATAATCAATCTCTAAATAGTGAAATTTCCTTTTGCTTTGTGTTCGCTATTATCATAACGCGCTATGCATGCGTGCCATATATCATAGGCTTCTTGAGCATCACCCCATCCTTCTACATCTACTCTTTTCTTCTCAAGATCTTTATACACTTGAAAAAAGTGTTCAATCTCTTTTAGCGTATGAGGGTTTACATCACTCAAATCATTTAATGAGTTCCATATTGGATCTGACACAGGAACACATATTACCTTTTCATCATTTCCTTTTTCGTCTGCCATATGAAAAACACCTATAGGCTTCACTTCCATCACACACATAGGAAAGGTAGGCTCCGTTCCTAAAACTAATACATCAAGCGGATCTCCATCTAGTGCTAAAGTTTCTGGAATAAAACCATAATCTGCAGGGTACATCATAGAAGAAAACAACATACGGTCAAAACGTATTTTGTGTAAGTCAAAGTCATATTCATATTTGTTACGACTCCCTTTTGGGATTTCGATTAAAACATCGAATGTTTTGTTTGCTGTTGCGCTCATAGTCCTCTTTTTTTTGGGGTGCAAAAATACTACAATTTGTTAGTTTACACTTTTTTTTAACAAAGTTTAAACATTGATGCTATTTACGTAGTGAAATTAACTAGAAGGCTGTTTAATTAAACTATAAGGATAGCTATCGCTCCTACACTTAGAAGAGCGCATTGAAGGGGCTTTAGTAAGGGTTTAAAAAGAGAAAGAAAACGCTCCAGTGATTCCAAACTTTCGGGCATCTGGATTTTCTGTTTTGTCTAGATAATTTCCGCGGAAATTAAAATCCAACCGAAATACCTTAAAGATATTACCCACTCCTAAAGAGTACTCATAGTAGACATCTTCTGGTGCTCGCAAGAGTTGCACATCAGGGCCATTTAAGGCTATGCTCTCATCACTAATCTCACCATACACAGCTCTAAAAGCTACAATCTCTCTTAAATTTAACTTTCGTAGTAACGGGATGCGTGAAAAAATACGACCTCCAAAATTATGTTGCAAATGTAACGTAGCATAAGTATCGCTCACAAATTCGTAAAAATCTAACTGTGAAAATGTATTATAAATAGTGAAGAGTGTCTGATTACCAGGGATAGGACTTTGTAATCCCAAAGGAACGGGATCAAATGTTGTCCCTAGCTCTATAGTAGAAAATAAACGACCAGCTCCTCCTATGTTCCAAGGCTGTGTATATAAGGCCTGTACTTTATTATATTCAAAATCGCCCCCTAGCACTTCCTTAAAACCTCTGGTGTAACTTAAAAAGAAGGTAGGGAACGAGTAGTCATTTACTAAGGTCTGCTCCACACCGTAGCCAGAAACTTTGCGGCCTGGTGTATATTTAAATGATAAACTAAGCTCTGGTTGATGTATTACATCTTGTACTTCACCATCGGTATCAAAGTAATCTAATGAGAAGGTTCTGGTTGCAGATTGTAATGTGCGATAGGTTCCATTTAACCGGATCTCCATATTCTTTGCAGGCTCCAAAGAAGCCCCTAAAGAAGTTAAATTTACACGTGTTAATTTATCATTTGCTCCAACAGATACCAATGAGGAAGATGCTAGATTCCTGCCTAAAACATCATTACTCACCGTTAAACTTGCACCCGTCTGTTCTGTATCTTTTCTATTGCCGGCATACAAAATAAGCCTACTGGCCCTATCCACTAAGATTTTACCAGAAACACCATATTTAAAACGCTCATCTCTAAAACCGTAGGCACCAAACACCTCTAAACGCCAAGAATCGTTCTGACCAAAATAAGTTCTACCTCCTAAACGTAATCGTAACCCTTCTGCCTCATTAAAGCCAAAGATTGAAAATATGGGTCCAATATCAAGATGAATTGGCTCTACTAAATAGTACTGCGATACCAGCGTTGCCCCAACATCATAGAGCATTTTAAATCTAGGTACCGTTTTTAAGGTGTCAAGCATTGCATACACCCCTTTTTCATCTTTACTTAATTTTTCTAGGCGTCGTTCCTCCCAGAATTCATCATCTCGATTATACACTTCAAATGTATACGGGTCAACTTGTTTGCTATAAAATGATTTCTTCTTCGGAATGTCAAACTCGTAATTATCATAAATGGTAGTTCGCTTTCCGTAAATGCCTTGTGCTTCTTCTTTTTGACGAATGCTAAAATCACTTAAAAAGTAATCTCTTGTGATTAAAAATATAGAGTCATTAAGCACGTCAAACTCCTGTTCAATATACACTTCACGCACCCAGTTCAAGTTGGCGCTTTTTGAAGCTTGCATATTTATTTCCTTAATTGCCCAGGTAGAATCGTTTACCCAAAAATCTCCTTTAAAGGTCAATTCGTTTTTTCGTCGCGGGTAATACACAATATTATAACACCATTTATTATCACGGTAGGCACTGTCTTGTAATACATAATTATACACATCAATCCCCGTCCTAGATAAAGGACTAGTAAAAGATTTATCAAAAAATTTGAGATAGTTGTCATAGACGTCATACTCACTGTAAAGATCTTTTACAAGCGCGATAAGCGTCTGATTGTTACTAAAACCCGAGTTCTTATTTCCTTCAAGAGTCTCTTTTTCATCCTTCAGCTTGTTATCTCCATAGATCTTAGAAGAAGCTTCATTGACAAAAATAGGCAGGTAACTGTTTCCCGTAATTCTAGACGTATCTATTTGTTCAAAGATGAATTCCATCCCTTTAAACACTTTACTTTTAATAAGCGAGCTGTCAATTGTATTAAGATCAAACTCTAGCTTTTCGTATTTATCGTAGGTGTATTGGTCAAACTTTTTAACACCATTATCGCGACGATTTTCCCAAATATTTCGCAGAATATCGATGGCAGGATTATTCTTTTTATCAGTCTTGCCAGAAAAGATTTGAACCGTCCCTAAGGAAGAGGCTTCTTCTACTAGAATGATCTCTAGTTTATAAGTTGTTTTTTCTGAAATATTAATTTCTTGTGACTCGTACCCGAGAAAAGAGATGATTAATGTATCAAAGTTCGTATCGCTTTGCAGGTAAAACCTCCCGTCTTCATTACTAATCGTCCCCTCATTACTATCTTTAAAAACAACATTTGCAAAAGGCACCGAAAGTCCAGTCTCATCTAATATGACGCCACTCACCTTCGTTTGCGAAAACGCAACGGCAGCACTTAATATAATTATTAGGAAAATAAAATTTTTCATAAACATTTAAAAACAGTTCCCCGGTAGGTCGTTTTAATTTAGCGCAAATTACGCCATAATAATAACTGCTTGCTGCCACACACAACCTAAAGTATTCTTAAAGTTTCTGCGGAAACAAGAAACCTGTCAGGTCTTTAAGAACTGACAGGTTTAATTAAAATTGTATGGACTTATTAATTTTTATACATCACCTTTTTCACTGCCTTTACTACATCATCACTATTAGGCAACCATTCCTTAAATAACTCTGGCGAATAAGGTGCAGGTGTATCTGCTGTATTTATTTTTTCAATAGGGGCATCTAGGTAATCAAAGGCTTGATTCTGAACTAAATACGTTATTTCTGTGGCAACATTTCCAAAAGGCCAAGCCTCTTCAAGCACTACCAATCTATTTGTTTTTTTAACCGAAGTCAAAATTGCATCACGATCCATAGGTCGCACAGTACGTAAATCTATAATCTCACATTCAATTCCTTCTTCAGCTAATTGATCTGCAGCCTTGTAGGCTTCTTTTATGATTTTTCCGAAGGAAACAATTGTAACGTCAGTTCCTTTTCTTTTAATTTCTGCGACACCCAGTGGAATTAAGTATTCTCCCTCTGGCACTTCACCTTTATCTCCATACATCTGCTCACTCTCCATAAAGATTACGGGATCGTTATCTCTAATCGCACTCTTTAATAATCCTTTTGCATCTGCCGGATTAGAAGGTATTACTACCTTTAGTCCCGGTGTATTTGCAAACCAGTTTTCAAAAGCTTGTGAATGCGTTGCTGCTAGTTGGCCAGCAGAGGCTGTTGGCCCTCTAAAAACGATAGGACAATTAAACTGCCCACCACTCATTTGGCGAATTTTTGCTGCGTTGTTTATAATTTGGTCAATACCAACTAGAGAGAAATTAAATGTCATATACTCTACAATGGGTCTGTTACCGTTCATAGCAGAACCAATAGCGATCCCAGCAAAACCAAGTTCTGCAATAGGCGTATCAATCACTCGCTTTGCGCCAAACTCTTCTAACATCCCTTTACTTGCTTTATAGGCGCCGTTGTATTCTGCAACCTCTTCACCCATCAAGAAAATAGTGTCGTCTTTGCGCATCTCTTCGCTCATCGCCTCGCAAATCGCTTCTCTAAATTGTATTGTTTTCATACTTCGATTTAGTTTATCCTGAGTCTATCTAAGGCTCAGTATTCGGATATTTTTTTTTTTTGTATTACTTGTGACAAGTAACACTTCAAAATTATAATGTTTTTTGCCCCTGAAATTTTACTGACTCAGAATAGGTGATTGCATTTACACGTTTAGATCAACAAAAATAATAGTATTTTCTGAAAAAGACGATTTTGTTTACTAAAATTAGAGGGTACTTTTATATAATTCAACCAAAATAAATGCTATGCACGCATAGCAAATTTAACAATAATTCCCTATCTTCGCATTCCGTGTTTTAAAAGAAACAGCGCTAGGTTTCAAACCAGTCAAATTTCAGAAATACGATGAATTTCACTTAATTTAAAGAAACGATATATGAAGATTTTAGTATGTATCAGCCACGTGCCAGATACCACTTCAAAAATTAACTTTACCGATGGAGATACCAAGTTTGACACTAGTGGTGTGCAGTTTGTAATCAACCCTAATGATGAGTTTGGTTTAACTCGTGCGATGTGGTTTAAAGAAAAACAAGCGGCGAGTGTGCACGTTGTAAATGTTGGTGGTGCAGAAACAGAGCCTACATTGCGTAAAGCTTTAGCCATTGGCGCAGACGAGGCAATTAGAGTAGATACACCAGCAACAGATGGGTATTCTGTAGCAAAACAATTAGCTGCTGTGGTAAAAGACGGCGGGTATGACTTAGTCATTGGGGGTCGTGAATCTATTGATTATAACGGAGGAATGGTACCAGGAATGTTAGCAAAACTGATTGACGCGAATTTTGTAAACACTTGTATCAGTCTTGAAGTAAACGGAACAGACGTTACAGCAATCCGCGAAATAGACGGTGGTAAAGAAACTATTAAAACAACCTTACCCCTAGTAGTTGGAGGACAAAAAGGACTCGTGGAAGAAAGCGATCTACGTATCCCAAACATGAGAGGAATCATGATGGCAAGAAAAAAGCCACTTCACGTAAAAGAAGCGGTAGAAGCAAACAGCGAGACAACAACCGTCAGCTTTGAAAAACCAGCTCCAAGAGGTGCAGTTAAACTAGTAGAGAATGTAGATGACTTAATAGATCTTTTACATAATGAAGCGAAAGTAATATAAATAACAAATGATAATTGGCGGATGAATTTTTCTCCCTCTGGTAGAAAAATCAAAGACAATAGGGAAGCAATATCACAAAAAAATAAATTATAAATCACAAAAAAAAAATCACAAACACCCTTCTTTAGGATTTGAGATTTGAATTTTGAAATTTTATTTAAAACGATGAGCATATTAGTATACACAGAATCAGAAGATGGTAAGTTCAAGAAAATCGCACTAGAAGCGGTGTCTTACGCAAAGGGAATCGCAGATATGATGGGAACATCGGTGACTGCTGTTTCTGTAAACGGTGGTGACGCAAGTGCATTAGCTGCTTATGGCGCAGACAAGGTTCTTGAAGTTGCAAATGACAAATTAACTAATTTTAATGCCGCCGCTTATGCAGATGTCGTTGCACAAGCTGCGAAGGCAGAAGGCGCAAAAGTGGTAATACTTACCTCAAGTGCAGATAGCAAGTTTATGGCTCCTTTAGTAGCTGTAAACCTGGAAGCGGGCTACGTAGCAAACGTAACGGCATTACCATTAAGTGCTGCTCCATTTAAGTTAACACATACCGTTTTTACAAATAAGGCTTTTGCTACTTCGGAAATATCAACTGATGTCAAAATTATCGGACTAGGTAAAAACGCATATGGATTAAAAGAAAGTAGCGGTGCAGGTACTACTGAAGCATTTACACCATCTTTAACAGATGCAGATTTTTCTACTGAAGTTATATCCGTAGACAAAGCAACAGACAAGGTGACGATTGCAGATGCTGAGATTGTAGTGAGTGCAGGTCGTGGTCTTAAAGGACCAGAAAACTGGGGAATGATAGAAGAGATGGCAGAAATTTTAGGCGCGGCAACCGCCTGCTCTAAGCCCGTAAGTGATATGGGATGGAGACCACATAGTGAGCATGTAGGACAAACAGGTAAGCCGGTTGCGGCTACTTTATACATTGCTATAGGTATCAGTGGAGCAATCCAGCACTTAGCAGGAATCAATTCTTCTAAAGTAAAAGTTGTCATCAATAACGATCCAGAAGCTCCTTTCTTTAAAGCAGCAGATTACGGTATTGTAGGAGACGCTTTTGAAGTTGTGCCGCAATTAAACGAAAAACTGAAGGCCTTCAAGGCTCAGAATAACTAACCAATAGGATTAATAGAAAGCGGAGTAATTTCTTTTTATCAAAAAAGGAATGGTAACAACGCTATTTTTTATTAATTTGTGCCTCCAATAAAAGGCTGTTTAAATAGGGAAACACCTCGTTTAAACAGTCTTTTATTAGTTTTATTTTTAAACTGCCGGGCTTTACATCCCCTAGCCCCTTCAAAGGGGGAATTGATTTGTTCTATTTGTTGTTACTCACACTAACTTTAAACCTAGAACACTAAACCTTGAACCGCTACGCATGAGCCTAATACGCTTAAACATAAAAGGAATCTCCTATAGCCAAACACAAAATGGCGCATACGCTCTTATCCTCAATGAGGTAGATGGAGACCGTAAGCTACCAATTATTATTGGCGCTTTTGAAGCACAGTCTATCGCAATAGCTTTAGAAAAAGAGATTAAACCGCCTCGCCCACTTACTCACGATTTGTTTAAAAACTTTTCTGACCGGTATGACATAGTAGTAAAGCAAGTTATTATTCATAAGCTTGTGGATGGTGTTTTCTACTCAAGTATAATTTGCGAACGAGAAGAAATAGAAGAAATTATCGACGCAAGAACAAGCGATGCCATTGCATTAGCATTACGTTTTAATGCCCCAATTTTCACTTACAAAGACATTTTAGACTCGGCGGGTGTCTATCTAAAAGCCGGTGGAACAGACGACAAAACACACGATATAGGAAAAGAAGAAGCTCTTATAGAAGACTTAATCACAGGAGGTGACAAAGAAAGCAAAAAAGCAGTTTCAGAAGATTATACAAAGTTCTCAAACAAGGAACTTGATAAAATGCTAGCAAAAGCAGTTGCCTCAGAAGACTACGAAAAAGCTGCCAGCATCCGTGACGAACTATCCAAAAGACAATAAAGTAAACTATTTCTCAACTTATGCGTTATCTCATTATTTGTGCTCTTTCTATCTTTTCTATCGCCTTGGCACAAGGCCAAACTATAGAACGAGATTGGGATTTTGCCGCAATCACAAATACTGCCGGAGATTCAATTTATAAAATTTTTGAAGGTGATACCTTTAGTTTAGAAGATGGCGCCTTTACCTACTCATTAGCCTCAAAAGACAATCTACAAGCGGCTGGAGATTATATGTATCAAGATAATTTATTGGTGCTTTTTTTCTCGCAACCTAAAGATACGATTCGTAGATACCGAATAAAAGAACTCACAGATACGTCTTTACGTTTTACAGCGAATGAGGTAACCTATAGTTTTACCTCCCCTTCGCAAGAAGAAGCTATGCCTGCTATCATTCCTGAAACATCAAACAGCAACTTACAGTTAGATGAATCACAATCTGTAGGTGTTAACGCAAACAGCATAGGTAGAGGATTAATCGGGATGGTGTTTTTACTTCTGGTCTGTTTTCTATTGAGTGCCAACCGAAGAAAAATTAATTGGCGATTAGTAGCAACAGGACTCGCACTGCAAGTCATTTTTGCTGTTTTAGTATTAAAGGTTTCTTATGTGGCCAGAATATTTGACTTCATTTCAAGAAAAGTAGTTCAGTTTTTAAGTTTCTCCGAAAAAGGAGCTGAGTTTCTTTTTGGTGGTCTGGTGACAGACATGACTACCTTTGGGTACATATTTGCCTTTAAAGTATTGCCTACCATCGTGTTCTTTTCTGCATTTACCTCTTTACTGTATTATTTAGGAATCTTGCAATTATTTGTAAAAGCTTTTGCTTGGGTAATGAGTAAAACAATGCGCTTAAGCGGCGCAGAAAGTCTTGCTGCCGCGGCAAATATTTTTATTGGACAGACAGAAGCTCCCTTAGTCGTAAAACCATATCTAGACAAAATGACGAAGTCTGAGATGCTATGTCTTATGGTAGGTGGTATGGCCACCATTGCCGGTGGTGTTCTCGCGGCCTTCATTGCTTTTCTGGGGGGCGATGATCCCATACAGCAAGCTCAGTTTGCAAAACATCTTTTAACCGCATCAATAATGTCTGCACCTGCAGCTATTATTATTGCAAAAATGCTCTATCCTGAAACCGAAGAAGTAGACAGAAAACTAGACATAAGCAAAGACAAAATAGGAACAAACGTACTCGATGCAATCTCCAGAGGAACCACAGAAGGATTAAAACTGGCTGTGAATGTTGGTGCAATGCTTTTAGTTTTTACAGCAGTAATCGCAGTATTTAATTGGATTTTTATCGACTGGATAGGCGCTCCCACAGGATTAAATGATGTGATAGCCGCCTCAACAGATGGACGGTACGAGGGACTTTCACTACAGTATTTATTAGGGAACATATTTGCCCCAATTGCTTGGATCATAGGAGTTCCCACAGAAGATATTACCGCCGTCGGGCAATTACTAGGAGAGAAAACCATATTAAACGAATTCTTCGCCTATGCCTCCTTGAGCGCGATGAAAGCTTCAGGAACCATTGTACATTATCGCTCTATTGTGATTGCCACATATGCACTTTGTGGGTTTGCAAACTTTGCATCCATTGGGATTCAAATAGGAGGTATTGGAGTACTAGCGCCTAAGCAAAGACCTGTTCTGGCTAAGTTTGGGATTAAAGCATTAATAGGAGGTACTATTGCAGCATTATTGACGGCTACTATTGCTGGAATGTTGATTGGGTAATTTTCATCCAAATCTTAAGACATAATATTATTTGCAGCAAAAATCACTAGTTAATAACTTATAATAAATCCGTTTGATTTGAGCTAATAGAACTGTGCTACTTTTATATTTTTAGGCCTGCAACAAAGACCTCTAATTAACAAATAAGTTACCCGACTTCGCGGGCATTTAAAATGAAGCAATATCACGATCTATTAAAACACGTATTAAAAGAAGGAACAGAAAAATCTGACCGAACTGGCACAGGGACAAAAAGTGTTTTTGGCTACCAGATGCGTTTTGACCTCAGTGAGGACTTTCCTATGGTGACCACAAAAAAGGTGCACTTAAAGTCTATTATTTATGAGCTTCTTTGGTTTTTAAAAGGAGATACAAACATTGACTATCTTAAAGAAAACGGTGTCCGGATCTGGAACGATTGGGCAGATGAGAATGGAGACCTAGGTCCTGTGTATGGCCATCAATGGCGAAACTGGAACAGTGAGGGAATCGATCAAATCGCAGATATTATTGAAACGCTTAAAAACAATCCTGACAGTCGCAGAATGATGGTGAGCGCTTGGAATCCAAGTGTGATGCCAGACACAAGCAAACCATTTTCTGAAAATGTAGCAAATGGAAAAGCAGCATTACCACCCTGTCACGCGTTTTTTCAGTTTTATGTAGCGAATGGTAAACTATCCTGTCAACTCTATCAGCGTAGTGCAGATATCTTTTTAGGAGTACCTTTTAACATCGCCTCTTATGCGTTGTTCACCATGATGATGGCACAAGTTTGTGGCTATGAAGCCGGAGATTTTATCCATACATTTGGCGACGCTCATATTTACAGTAATCACATGGAGCAAATTGAGCTTCAATTATCAAGGGAACTCCGCCCTTTACCAAAAATGACCCTTGACCCTGAAGTGAAAGACATCTTTGGCTTCACTTTTGACAGTTTTACATTAACAGATTATAACCCGCATCCGCACATTAAAGGTGCCGTTGCCATTTAACCCCTACCTAATGAAAAATATCCTACTTATTTTTGCCCTTATTGTATCAACCGTAACTTTTGCCCAAGAAGAATGGGGAGACATGAAAGAAAACAAACTTACCCTGAATGAGATTGCACCTGTATGGCCAGGCTGTTCTGGATCTATTGCTGCAAAAAAATCTTGTTTCACAAAAAACCTGAACGCCCACGTTGTGAAGAATTTTAAATACCCAATGGCTGAATACAAAAAAAACATAGAAGGAAGGGTTGTTGTAGATTTTATGATTAATGTAAAAGGACTTCCAGAAATAAAAAGTATCGCTGGCGGAAACAAAGGTTTACAAGAAGAGGCGAGACGCAATATTATGTTACTCCCTAAAATGAAGCCAGGCATGTTAGGAGGGAAACCACGGGCTATTAATTATAAAGTTCCTTTTAATTTTAAGACGGGAAAATAGCACTTCGTTCTGAAAAAGTTTTAAATAGGATAAAAAATAAAATGAGCAAGCATGACTAGCTTTAACAACTCTTAAACATTTTTGCTTTTTAAAATAAGTATCTTTAAAGTGTCTCGACAAATAGGTCAAGCCACTTTTTTTATGATTACAACAGAAACACTCGTTTCCTTTTTTTCTGAAACGCGCCAACATACAGAACAACTCTGCAAACCTCTAGAAATAGAGGATTATGTAGTGCAGCCTATCATAGATGTCTCTCCACCTAAATGGCACCTAGGGCATACTACGTGGTTTTTTGAAGCCTTTATTCTGAAACATCATAAACCCAATTACGAGCTTTTTAATGAAGATTTTGCTTTCGTATTTAATAGCTATTACGAAACTTTAGGCAAAAGAGTGGTGCGGAGTGACCGCGGAAACCTCTCAAGACCAAGCGTGGCCAAAGTATATGACTATCGGCATTACGTGACACAAGAAATGATAGAGCTCCTATCTCTTGGCATTTCCAAAGAAGTAAGAGCGCTTGTTCTTGTTGGGATTCATCACGAGAAGCAACATCAAGAACTTTTACTAACAGACATAAAATATATTTTAGGCAACAACCCTTTATTACCTAGTTATAGTGATGCCATTATAGAACATAAAAGTGTTGAAGAAAACGCTACTTGGGTTCCTATTCAAGAAGGTATTTATGAAATAGGTCAAGAGGATCAATCGCAATTTCATTATGACAACGAACTAGGAAGACACAAGGTGTATCTGCAAGATTTTGAGATTGCTAGTGCTCTTGTGACCAATGGTGAGTATATAGATTTCATTGAAAATGGAGGCTATAAAGATTTTAATCTATGGCACGCAGAAGCCTGGGATTGGGTTAAAACAAATGAAATCACGCAGCCTATGTACTGGCACAAAGCAGGTGGTGTGTGGTATCACTATACCCTGAATGGATTGCAAAAAATAAATAGTGATTCACCTTTAACGCACATTTCCTATTTTGAAGCATTTGCCTATGCACAATACAAAGAGTGTCGACTTCCTACCGAATTTGAATGGGAATCGGCGCAAAAATATTTTAACTGGGGACAACGATGGGAATGGACAGAGAGCGCCTACTTGCCCTACCCTAATTACAAAAAACCTGATGGAGCCTTAGGTGAATATAATGGTAAATTTATGGTGAATCAGAAAGTGCTCAGAGGAGGCTCTATTGCCACACCTCCTGAACACATACGTGCTACTTATCGCAATTTTTTTCCAACCAATTTACGCTGGCAATATACCGGCATTAGACTTGCAAAATAAATGATTACAAAAACAGTAAACAGGCTAAACACCGCCTTTAAAAAAGAAGTACATGAAGGCTTGACGAGTGAGCTTAAATACCTCTCGTCAAAATACATTTATGACAAGAAAGGTGACAAACTCTTTCAAAATATTATGGCGATGCCGTCGTATTATTTAACGGATTCAGAATTTGAAATCTTCTCTCTTCATACGTCCAAAATTGCAGCACTGTTTGAAGAAAGAAGCGGCTTTGACCTCATTGAGCTTGGTGCTGGAGATGGTAAAAAAACAAAAATATTACTCAAATATCTTGTTGAGAACAATGCAAAATTCGTCTATAAACCTATAGACATCAGTCAGAACGCAATAGATTCACTTTCGGTGACACTAGCTGAAGAGCTTCCAGGTCTCAAGGTAGATGCAGAAAAAGGAGAATACTTTGAAGTCTTAGAGCGGTTACAGCAATACCATACTCGTAAAAAAGTGATTATGGTACTTGGCTCTAACATTGGCAATCTACTGCATCATCGGGCGATTGATTTCTTAACGCAATTGAAAGACATCATGAACGAAGGTGATTTAGTATTTATGGGCTTTGATCAGATGAAAAATCCGCAGACGATTCTGGATGCCTATAATGATCCAGAGGGAATCACGGAAGCCTTTAATAAAAATTTACTCCAACGTATTAATGATGAATTGGGTGGAAATTTTGATCTAAAAGCCTTCAAACACTGGGAAGTATATGACCCAGAAACAGGAACTGCAAAAAGCTTTTTGGTATCGCTTAAAGCACAAGATGTTAGAATTTCAGCAATAGATTTAAGCATCACATTTAAACCTTGGGAAACAATCCACACAGAGATCTCTCAAAAATATAACGATGCTATTGTAACTTGGCTTGCTGAAGAATCTGGACTTAAAATAACTAAAAGCATAACAGACGCCAAAGGCTATTACAAGAATTACGTATTTATAAAGTAAATTTTAACGGCACACAATTATAAAAAAAAACGATCACAAACAAAAACTACACATTTAAAACTCATTTTATGAAAGCAATCTGGAACGATCAAGTAATCGCAGAAAGTGACAATACTATTGTCATTGAGAATAATCATTATTTTCCTGCAGACAGTATAAAGAAGGAATATTTTAAGAGCAGTGAAACTCAATCCAACTGTCCTTGGAAAGGGGTGGCTTCTTACTTTTCTTTAAAAGTGGATGGAAAAGACAACACGGATGCCGCCTGGTTTTACCCAAAAACATCACATGCTGCAAAAGCTATTGAAGGGCATATTGCATTCTGGAAGGGCGTAAAGGTTACTAATTAATTATAACAATTTAAGCAAAGTATCTACCTCTGCGATTGTATTGTAGTAATGAAAACTCACACGAATACCTCCACCACGAAGGGAGCAAATAATATTATTTGTTGCTAATTTTTTAAATAATTCTCTGTTGCCGGTAAAGTTCACAATTGATGAGTGGCCCTTTCTGGACTTTGACGCATTAGGCAAAAGTCCTTTTTCTATCAAACCCTCTATAGCGTGATGCGTGTGGCTCTTTATTGCTTTTGAAATATGCTGAATTCCTATTTGCTCTACTTTTTTAATCGCTTGATCTAGACTCCCAAATGCGAGTGAATCTTGATGCCCTGGTTCAAAATATTTAATAAAACGCGTGTCTGTAGGTTTACTGTCAAAAGTATCTGCAGAGTTAAACCCTATTGTTTTGGGGGAAATACGGTCTTGCACGTCTTCTTTGATTAACATAAAGCCATTACCAAAACCAGCACACAGCCATTTATAAGCACTAGCCCCTAATACATCAATTGCATTATCTTTAAAACTGAAATGCTCTGTACCCATATACTGAGTACCATCTGCCACAAGCAACATGTTTGGGTATTTAAACTTTAACTGTTTTAAAAACTCAAAGTCAATTTTAATTCCAGATAACCATTGTACAATACTAAACATAAAAATATCTGGCTTGTGTTTTTCAACTGCTTGTAAAACATTGTCTTCTAGATGCTCATCGATCTTGGCATAGCACACATCTAGATCTCTTGTCTCTACAGGCCACCGTAAGGAAGGATAGTCTTCTCTTAATAGTAATACTTTTTGACCTTTAGAAAGGCCGTCGAGCACTATGTTGATTCCAAAACTAAGATTAGGCACCAATGCAGTCTCGCTTAGCTTCGCATCAAACAACCGCGCTACACTCCCTCTTGCATACTCGGGTATTTCTTTGCGCTGAACAAAATCTACTCCATTATTATAATAATCCACATCGTGTGCGCGTCGCCAGTCTAAAAGTGATTTTGACAGCAACCCAGAACTAGCGGAGTTAAAGTAAACCTGTTTGTTAAGCGCCGGGAATTCATTTCTTAAATCTTGCATAAGTACACAGTATTGCACCTAAAAAATAGGTATTTTTACGTTAGCATAAAGATAACTAACTATGTTTTCAAAAAACAAACAAACAGACAGATTAGATTCAGAATCTAGAGAGCAATACGAGTATGCGCGTAAACGTATCGCACAGAAAAAAGGATTGATGCGACATTTTGTATTCTTTCTAGCAGGTTCTATCTTATTTATAATACTCGATGTCGTACTTAAAATGGGTCACGAGATCATCATGTCAGGGTGGTATGTTTGGGCAATTATCATTTGGGCATTTTTATTACTCATTCATGTTTTTAATGTGTTTATCATGAATAAATTCATGGATAAAGAATGGGAAAACGAACAACTAGAAAAGTTAAAAGCAAAGCAAGAAGTTCGTGTTGCCGAACTTAAAAAGCAAGCCCTTAAAGAAGTAGTGGTAAAAGAAAACAAAATTGCTAAAGAACAAGAAGCTTTAAAAAGCATGACTGATTCAACCAAAACAGAACTTCCTGAAGTAAAAAAAAACAACTCGAATCAACTTCCAGAGTAAAAATGATTACACTAATTGCCGCCGCTGGCGAGAAAAACGAACTTGGCAAGGACAACGATTTAGTCTGGCACTTGCCAGATGATTTTAAGAGGTTTAAAAAACTGACTACAGGGCATCCTATTATTATGGGACGCAAAACTTTTGAGTCTTTCCCAAAACCCTTACCGAATAGACTGCACATTATTATTACGCGCAATAAAGAATATACTCCGGTTATTCCAGAGAGCCGCGCACACGATGTTCTTGTGGTTACCTCTATGGATGCAGCGCTATTAAAAGCGATACACGACGAACAACCCTTTATTATAGGTGGAGGCGAAATCTATAATCTGGGACTAGAAGTCGCAGATAAAATTGAACTCACACGCGTGCATAGTACCTTTGACGCAGATACCTATTTTCCAAAAATAGATAGCGCTCGATGGGAGAAAATTTCAGAAGAGAAACACGAGAGAGACGATAAACACGACGTTGCTTTTACCTATGAAACATGGGTGAGAAAATAAAAGTATATTCGCGAGAACATACATAAACCAACCAACAATGAAAGCATATATATTTCCAGGACAAGGCGCCCAATTTACAGGAATGGGTCAGGACTTATACGAGGCATCTGCCAAGGCAAGAGACTTGTTTCAAGCTGCAAATGAAACCCTAGGATTTGACATTACGAAAGTGATGTTTGAAGGGACAGCAGACCAGCTAAAGGAAACTAACGTTACACAACCAGCAATATTCTTGCATTCTACCATACTTGCAGAAGTAATGGGAACTGCCTTTAACCCAGATATGGTGGCGGGACATTCTTTAGGAGAAATCTCTGCACTAGTAGCTAACAGAACTTTAGCATTCACAGATGGATTACAATTAGTTTACAAGCGTGCGCTTGCTATGCAAAAAGCATGTGAAGCTGCACCGTCTACTATGGCTGCAGTTTTAGGACTAGAAGACCATCTAGTAGAAGCCATCTGCGCAGACCAAGACGGTATCGTGGTAGCGGCCAACTATAACTGCCCAGGACAGTTAGTAATCAGCGGAGAGATCGAAGCAGTCAACAGCGCTTGTGCAGCATTAAAAGCTGCAGGAGCTAAAAGAGCCTTGTTGTTACCGGTAGGTGGTGCGTTTCATAGCCCAATGATGGAACCTGCTAGAGAAGAATTAGCGGCTGCCATAGAAGCAACTACTTTTACTGCACCTGCCTGTCCTATTTACCAAAACGTATCTGCGTTTGCCATAACAGATCCTAAAAAAATACAAGAGAACTTAATGTTTCAACTTACAGCTCCAGTAAAATGGACTCAGAGTATGCAAAATATGATTAAAGATGGCGCTACAGAATTTATAGAAGTTGGTCCAGGAAATGTACTGCAAGGCTTAATGCGTAAGATTGATCGTAGCGTAGCTACTGCAAAAGCTAGCATTGAGTAACGTAAATTATACAAAAATTGAGTGTGAAAAAATGCCATTAACTACTACTTAGTTAATGGCATTTTTTTGTTTGATATCAAGCTACACCGCAATCTGGCAGTCCTCACAATCTTTCATTTCACCATAATAGGTTTCACGATATTTATGGAGTGTTTTAAATGGGATATTCAAAAATTGCTTTTGGACATACACCACTTTCGTAGTCAGTATTCCCATTTTTTTTGAAAAACGCTTTTCATTCCTTGTCTTTCTTCTTATTGATATAAGTTTCATAATCCTCTGCTTTTAATGAGCCGCAAAGTAACAAAGACTAAAGGCCAATAACGAATATAGCACGTTAAAGCTATGCTAAACCTCAAATGTCGCTTAGAAACCTACTCATACTTCTTCAAAAATACAAGGTTCAGCATTGCTTAAATATTCTAGGTTGGAGCTTTGTACACAACAATAATATTTGCTTTAAAATTACGAACTGTTTAGCCAAGCTTTGTTTCTCGCCCTAAAATTATCGCATTTGTGATGGGTTTATTTATTTAAAATGTTCCTTACAAAATCAAGCTGATGACAGATTTTAAATGCATTACATTTCAGAAAACATGAGCGATAGTCTGTGAGCAAGCGATTACCTTTGCAAAATGGAAAGCAATTTTAAAAGTCAAGCCGAAATTTTAAGAAAATTGGGCATCACAAAGTTAAACCCAATGCAGGAAGAAGCGAAGTTGGCTATTATGGCCAGTAAAGAAACCATCTTGCTATCACCAACAGGAACCGGCAAAACTGTCGCTTTTTTGTTGCCAGTTCTCAACGAACTTGACGCAGACTGCGAAGAAATACAAACTATTATCATTGTTCCATCTCGAGAATTAGCCATCCAAATTGAGCAAGTATTACGCGAAATGGGGACCGGGTTTAAAGTGAATTGTGTCTATGGAGGTCGACCAGCTTCTAAAGACAGACTAGAGATTGCGCATCGTCCAGCACTATTAATAGGAACACCAGGAAGAATAGCTGACCATTTAAGAAGAGAAGAATTTTCTACAGATGCTGTAAAAACGCTCGTTCTTGACGAGTATGACAAATCTTTAGAAATAGGGTTTGAAGGAGAAATGAGTGAAATCGTAGACCTTCTTCCTAACGTAGAGAAAAAAATCATGACTTCCGCAACGATTGGGTTTCATATGCCCGCATTTTTAGGGCTTGAAAACCCTATCACGATTGATTATCTAGACGGAAATGAGACCCAATTGCAGATTAAACAAGTAATTTCTCTTAGCAAAGACAAGCTAGAAACACTCGTGGCTTTAATGTCGCATCTTGGCGATCAGCACGGTATTATCTTCTGTAACTTTAAGGATACGATACAACGTGTGAGCGATTATCTCACTGAACATAATATATCACACGGTGCCTTTTATGGAGGTCTCGAGCAAAAAGACAGGGAACGATCTTTAATAAAATTTAGAAACGGTACGCATAAAATTTTACTTGCCACAGACCTAGCAGCAAGGGGGATAGATGTTCCAGAACTTGATTTTATTGTGCATTATCATTTGCCTACACGCCAAGAAGAATTTACACACCGTAATGGTCGTACCGCTCGTATGAACAGTAACGGTACCGCTTTTATTCTGAAATATGAAGAAGACAAACTCCCTCATTTTATGGAGGAATACCCAATACAAAAAGTAGGGAAATCTGCACTGCCAAAACCTTCAGAGTGGTGTACTTTATTTGTCTCTGGTGGTCGAAAAGACAAAATAAGCAAAGGTGATATTGCAGGATTATTCTTTAAACAAGGAAAACTTGATAGAGACGGCTTAGGCGTTATTGAGCTTAAAGTAGATTGTGCTTTTGTATCAGTCAAGACTGTATCACTTGGCCACCTATTACCGCTTGTAAATAACCAACGCCTTAAGAAAAAGAAAGTACGGGTTTATGAGATTTAGATTTTGGCTGTAAGTTGGAAGTGAGATGTTATAAAATTTTAAAATACGACGATGCCTTTACTTATGCCTAGCAAATAGGCTTACTCTCGAATTAAGATAGCGTTAGAATTTTCCTACCCTTTAGGGTCGGGACAAATAAAATTTGGCAACAATATGGTATATCACTAATTTTAAGGAGCGCTAACGGGTAGGCAAATTTAAATATCGAACAGCAAGATAATCAGCGATGATTTTGCCTAATCTGAAAATTACTAATATCCAGTCTACAACTGTTACGCTTCCTTCTTATTCCATCGCAGTGTCCGCCACACTTGCTGTTCCTCTTTAGCTAAGAACGTCCAAGCAATCATTCTTACAGATTTATTCCCTGTACCCATCTTGATTACTTTTATATCGTAAGCCTCGTGTTTTTTAAGAATCTTTTGAATGGCTCTTACATTAGATTGCTTTGAAACCAAAGTGGTAAACCAAAAGCAATTGGTCGCATAACGTTCACTCTCTCTAATGATATTTTTGATAAACGAAAGTTCGCCACCCAAGCAGACTAACTCTTGATGGATGCCTCCAAAATTTTGTTCTGGAGTTTCTTGTTCTTCACCTGTTAGGTTTTTTACTTTTCGTCTCGTACCAGCAATTGCATCTTCGCTCGACGCGTGAAATGGAGGATTACAAATGGACACATCAATTTTTTCGTCACGCCCAATGATGTTGAAGAATGCATCTTTTGAGTTCTCTTGTAACTTTAATGTTATCTTATCTTTTAAAATTGGGTTTGCAGCGATATGCTTCTCAGCTATATCAAGAGATTCTTGGTTGATATCAGATCCAATAAAATTCCAGCCGTATTCTGCGACTCCTATAATAGGATAAATACAGTTTGCGCCTACCCCAATGTCAAAACAAGTAATAAGGTCTCCTTCAGGGATTCGTCCAAAGTTAGACTCCCCTAGCAAATCTGCCACGTGATGCAGATAGTCTGCTCGTCCAGGAATAGGTGGCGTTAAAAAAGTGTCTGGAAAATCCCAATGTTCTAAACCATAATAATGATGCAGCAATGCCTGATTTAATAATTTCACTGCCTTTGGATTTGAAAATTCTACGGAGTCATCTCCGTATTTATTGGGTTTTACAAATTCGCCTAATGCTGGCTTTACAGCGATCAATGCTTTTAGATCGTATTGCTCCCGGTTTTTGTTACGAGGATGTAGTCTTGCTTTTTGTTCTTGTTTAGGCATTGGATGTTTTTGTAATTAGGTAAAATAAATTAAAATCAAATAGACTATATTCCACGAACTTTCTTCTCCCATTTCCAAGCACTTTCTAAGGCGTCTTCCATAGATTTCTCTGCTTTCCAACCTAGTTCATCATTGGCTTTGTTGGTGTCTGCATATACAGATACCACATCTCCAGGACGGCGATCTACTATTTTGTAATTGAGTTTTTGATTGGTCACTTTTTCAAAGGCATTTACGACTTCTAGTACGCTGCTTCCTCTTCCTGTTCCTATATTAAACACTTCGTAATTCGCTTTGTTCTTTTTGTTGAGCAGCCTTTCTAATGCAACAACATGTGCATTTGCAAGATCTACTACATGTATGTAATCACGTATACAGCTTCCATCTACTGTTGGGTAATCATCCCCAAATACAGAAAGTTCTTTTCTAATTCCTGCTGCTGTTTGTGTGATAAAGGGGACTAAGTTTTGCGGAGTGCCTTTTGGCAACTCCCCTATTTCTGCCGTGTTGTGAGCGCCAATAGGATTAAAATAACGAAGTGCGATGGTGTTTAACGTTTCAGAAACACTACACACATCTATAAGTATCTCTTCTGAAATCTGCTTGGTATTGCCATAAGGCGACGTTGCTTTTTTTACGGGCGCACTCTCTGTAATAGGAAGTGAATCTGGTTCGCCATATACCGTGCAAGAAGAACTAAAAATAAAACTATTAATACTATGTGCATCACATTCCTGTAATAAATAAATTAAGGTATTTAGATTGTTCTCATAATATAGCAATGGATTTTCCACACTCTCTCCCACCGCTTTACTGGCTGCAAAATGAATGATGGCGTCGATATCGCTGTTCTGTTTAAAAAATGAAATCACCGCCGGTTTATCCCTCAACTCTAATTCTTGATACTGAGGTCGAATGCCACTGATAGACTCGATACGGTCTAAAACATCAAAAGAACTATTAGAGAGATTGTCTATCACTAGCACATCATACCCGTTATTTTGTAATTCGACAACGGTATGCGAGCCTATATAACCTAAACCACCTGTAACAAGTATTTTCATAGTGCTGCCCAGCCTAACTGGGTATTTTATTGACCTCTAGCGCGCTTTATTTATTATCTATTTTCCTACAAATTCTAAAATCTTGTCTGTGATAAATTTAATTTGATCATCATCAAGCTCTGTGTGCATAGGTAAAGAAATACATTTTTTTACTAGCTGGTTTGTCACCTTAAAACCTGCTTCATTATATCGCTCGTCCTTATAAGCTTTTTGAGCGTGCAAAGGTATTGGATAATAAACCCCACAAGGAATTTCGTTCTCGTTTAAAAACTGGACCAACCCATCTCTGTCTGTATTTTTAACCACCAATGTATACTGATGAAAAACATGACAATCACAGGTTTCGCAAATAGAATTCCCAACCGCACATACTCCTTTAGGTGTGATTATGTTTTTATTTCCAGATAAGGCCGCGGAGTACTTTAGAGCTGCATTTCTTCTTTTAGTGTTATAAGTATCTAGAAGCGGTAATTTTGTTCTTAGCACGGTCGCTTGTATACTATCTAATCTCGAGTTAACTCCTACTACATCATGATGGTATCTGACATACATTCCGTGATTTACGATCCCTCTAATAGTGTGCGCTAAATCATCATCATTAGTGAAAATAGCACCTCCGTCTCCATAGCATCCTAAGTTTTTAGACGGGAAAAATGAAGTAGACCCTACGTGACCTATTGCTCCAGTTTTAGTTTTAGAACCATCTTTTGATGTATAATTCGCTCCTATGCCCTGCGCATTATCTTCAATGACAAATAAGTTATGCTCCTCAGCAACTTCCATCACAGCATCCATATTTGCAGCGAGTCCAAATAAATGAACAGGGACAATTGCTTTCGTCTTAGGTGTAATTGCCTTTTTTAAGGCATCGATATCAATGTTAAAATTTACAGGGTCTACATCTACTAACACTGGAGTTAATTGCAATAATGCAATCACCTCAACCGTCGCAGCAAAAGTAAAATCTGCCGTAATCACCTCATCTCCTGTCTTTAAACCTAAGCCCATCATCGCTATTTGCAAAGCATCTGTTCCGTTTGCACAAGGAATCACGTGCTTCACTTCAAGGTACGCTTCTAGTTCTGCTTGAAAAGCGTGAACTTCAGGTCCATTAATAAATGCCGTAGACTCAATTACATCAAGCACTGCATTATTTACTTGGTCTTTTATTTGCTCATACTGACCCTTAAGGTCAACCATTTGTATTTTTTTCATAAGCACTTTCCATTAAGATGGACATCTTGTTATTTTTGCTCAAGAGAGCGAATATCTTTTCTTTTAGCTTGGCAAAAATACAAAATACAAACACGAAAGCACCTCCTTGACGTTCTACTTATTAAAATCACATTCTCGGTCGTAACTCAAACACCATTTTTGTATTTTAGCCATATGACCAATGTCTACAACCTTTTAATTTATACTGCAGATCTTCATCTTCAAGTTGCTCAGTTTTTCAGTAAAAAGCTACGGTTATTTGTGCAAGGAAGGAAAAAAACATTTTCCATTATTTCTGAAACTTTAACCTGTGAAGAATGCACTATTTGGTTTCACTGCGCCTCTTTGGGCGAATATGAGCAAGGAGTTCCCGTCATGGAAGCGTTGAAGAAAAAGTATCCAGACTATAAACTGGTTGTTTCGTTTTTCTCTCCTTCTGGTTATGAAGTGAAAAAAAATAACAAATTGGCAGACGTTACGGTTTATCTGCCAATGGACACTAAAAGCAATGCTAGAAAATTTATTAAAGCTATTAATCCGGTTTATGCCTTTTTTGTTAAATATGAAGTATGGCCTAATTATCTTTTTGAACTTGAAAAACAGCAAATCCCCGCTGCTCTAGTTTCTGGGGTTTTTAGAGAAGATCAAGCTTACTTCAAAATATATGGTGGTTTAATGCGCAAGGCACTTAAGACTTTTGACCATCTTTATGTGCAAAATATTGCTTCAGAAATCTTATTGAAATCAATTGACTTCAAAGATATCACCGTAAGCGGCGATACACGGTTTGATCGTGTGAGTCATCAGATTGAGATGAACAATGATTTGTCTTTTATGGAAACATTTAAACAAGACCGGCTCTGCATAGTTTGCGGAAGCACTTGGCCAGAAGATGATGCCATTTTAATTGCGTATATAAATCAATCTCCTATAAACGTAACTTTTGTGATCGCACCCCACAAGATAGACAATAGTAACATTAAGGCGCTCCTTGACAAGATTAAAAAACCAGCCGTTCGTTATTCTCAAATGACAGACGAGTCGCTTGCGCAAGCCGCTTTACTTATTGTAGACACGGTGGGTCTGCTTACCAAAATCTATAGCTATGCAGATATCGCTTACGTAGGTGGAGGGATGGGCACTGATGGACTGCATAATATTTTGGAGCCAGCCACCTTTGGTGTACCCGTTGTGATTGGTAAAAACTTCGACAGGTTTCCCGAAGCAGAGCGACTTCAATCATTGGCTGGATTGTTTTCTGTTTCTAGCTCAGAAGAGTGTACAACGATAATGACTAAACTTGCGGATGATCGGCATTTTCGAAGTAAAACAGGAATGATTTGTGAGCATTGGATTAATAGTAATACTGGAGCGACAAACACTATTGTTTCTAGAATAGTCCTTTGATTAACAATAGCTTACGCGCTCACTTCACAAAGTAGTTAATGTATTATCCCAGCAGTGATTCTTCTATTATCAGCTGCATTTTATACTTCTTGTAGAGAAACTAAGACCAAGACTATTTTAAAAGAAGTTGGCTTAGAGACTAAGGAAACAACAGAAAAATCTAAGGGGGTTTTAGAGCGAGCAGCAACCGAAGTTGCTAAAGAAATTGACAAAATAGGGAATGACGATTAGTCCTGTTTTATGAATTTACAATTTCAACAGTATTCAAATTTGCAACAATAACGGTATAATTGCCCTTAATTAATCTGGACAATTACACCGTTATTGCTTTATTAAGATACCTTCTAAAAGGAACCATTTCTTTATACACTTCGATTACTTTATGGTCAAAATCTGACTTCATTATTTCTTTTCTTGTGACATAATGAGATACGGCAAAAGACTTTCTTCGCAGCAAATCAATATGCCTATGTCTGACGTCATAGCCTCTTGGCGACGTTTTTAACTGGCTTCCTTCTATCATATTTCCGAAGCATTTTTTAAACGAATCTTTATGAAGTATCTCCTTAAATTCATCTCCATTATAATCGATTGCGTCCCTAATGCTCTTCAAAATATTTGGAGATGGATGCCAGTAACCACCTCCCATGTAGCACTCATGAACCCCCATCTCAATATAAAAATCACCTTGTCTAGACACCTGATCTAAGCCAGCGCCAAAATGATCTTTATAAATAGGTTTGTTGGGCTGAAACATTAGATTATTATTTATCCTGTTAATCGCCTTTTTACCGGGCGTATCAAAGTAATCTAAATCTACCGCAGCGAGCTTTATGTTCATCTGCTCTAACCAGGCAATATATCCATCTCTCACCGCGACATATTCCGAGCGGTGTGCATCCATCCAATCTTTATTATTGTTTTTTTGAAGTGTTTCTAAAAAGGAGAATAAATGACTAAAGTTCATTGAGTTAAAGCTATTCTTTTATGATTATGTAGAAAAATATTTAATAAAACCTTATGACTAGCTAAGATAGTTAAAAGCTCATTTTCGTGCTTGAATTTAGCTTATCCAATTCTTTAACAATAACAACAGGCTTTACAATATAAAAAATTAGTTTTAAGTTTAGCGGTGTTGTTTACTTTGAGTTCAGCCTTTGTTTATTATCGAGACACAAAAAATGAGAAAACCATTGAAGTAAATGTAGAAGACGAGATTATTGCGACAGATGATGACGCTATAGAACCTATTGAGAATAAGCTCAAGAAGCTCGCGATAACAGCTCTGAAATTGAGGCAAGCGATGATGGTGTCAAAATCAAAACGGACGACAATAACTAGGCTTTAGGTTTTATCAAGAAAAATGAGCATTACTACTTATGCAGTTTTGCTCATTTTTTTTTGTTTTGTTTTAAACGCAGTTACATTCATTTAGCGGTTATGTATTTAGCTTATTAATTTGTCCTTTAAGTTCTTCCATTGACTGCTGGAGCTCTCTTAGTAATCCACTCTCGTTAGGCTCATCAATACCAAAAGTGAGCTTGCTGTTTACCAACCACATTTCTTGAATATCTAAGACAGACACATCTATAGGAATGTACTCTGGGTTTAAAGATATTAGTCGCACCTTATTAGGGGCGTTGGGTACTTTTTGTAATTTTTTAACAAGTACAGAATCTTTAAGCACTATGATATAAATTTTACTATCGCTTGCTTCACTTACATTGGGCACGGCTCTACCAAGCACCCACTCGTTAGCCTTTATATTAGGCAACATACTATCTCCTTCTACCTGAAAGCCTCTATAGGTAGCGTTTCTATATTGAGGTAATGGAATATTAAACGCAGGTAATGTTTCATACCAATCTACATCTTGAATGTTATGGGGATACCCCGCAGCTGCTTTTTGATTTACTAAAGCAATGGTTTCATTTTGATCCACATCTAATGTCACCACCTTAGGGCTCACATCGCCACCATCTATATTAACAATCTTCGTGTAGCTTTTTCCGAAAAGCCATAGCGGGTTAATATCAAACTGTCGCAAAAGCTCTGTTACCAGGATCCCAGATATTTTAGTTTTTCCTCGTTCGATATCTGCGGTGGTTGCACCTATACCTAACAACTGAGCGAAGGACTGCTGCGTGTGCTTTTGTTCTTCACGAACTTTTTTAAAACGACGCGCTTCAATTGAAAGATTATTTTCCATTCCCAAATATAATGTATTTAGGACATATTCCAAATTTTTACTAGGCAAATTTCCTTTTTATCGGATATATTCCAAAGAAGTTCTGATGATAGTTTGGTTTTTGACTTAAAAAGCTATTAACGCTGCTAATTAGATATATTTTCTTATTTTACGATATTAATATTGGCTTAACGCCATTGCTCAGTACAAAAAATGGCTTAGTTTTGATAAATAAATAAATAAACACTAACTTAAATTTAACATTATGAAAAAAGTACTTACAACTTTTGCCGCCTTAGCATTAATCGTATCTGTATCTTCTTGTAGAGAAACTACAGAAGAAAAAGTAGAAGATGCAGTGGAAAGCGCAGTAGAGGAAGCAGACAGCAATATGGACGCAGCAGTAGACGCAATGGAGAATGCAGCTAATGAAGCTGGTGATGCCGTTGAAGACGCAGCTAACGAAGCTGGTGACGCCGTTGAAGAAGCAGCTAACGAAGCTGGTGATGCAATGGAGAAAGCAGGAGAAGAGATGAAAGAAGAGATGGATGGAACTGATGGTTTAAACTAATCACTCTTTACAATAAATAAAAATGCCCTTGAAAACTCAAGGGCATTTTTTGTTTCTAGGTGTTTGTAATTAAGGTTCGTGTAAACGCGCTTATTTATTAAACATTTTTTTTAGTATTCCTTTGTTTTTTCCTGTTGTAAATTCTAAAACGCATTGCAAATAGGTCAAAAAGAAATCAATGATGTCTATTAAGAATCATTTAATTAAATACTTTTTAAGACGCGCAGTAAATTCGACGAATAGAAATGTGGGGATAAGTAGTAGTGAATCATAGCTGGCGAACAATAAATAAGGCTAAACTGCACCTCCGCTATATTATAATTTACAGGAGCACAAATAGACTCACAATGTCATTAGTGTAATTGATTCTAATTTAAATATTAATCGATTTTAACTATGTAATTTTAGCTAATTAAAGCATCAGATTAATTTTTATTTTTTTTTGATATATTACTTTGAAGTAATACAATTTATATTAAATTTGCCATCCGTTTTAAATCATGAATTTACCTTAAAGACTTTCATCATTTAGATAAAATTGCGAAAATAGCTCAGCTGGTAGAGCGCCACCTTGCCAAGGTGGAGGTCGCGGGTTCGAATCCCGTTTTTCGCTCAAAAGTATGATCTTATATAGGTTGTAATTTTATTTGTAAAGTGTAAGGATTGCTTACTTATTTTAAGTTCGACTTTACTATATTTGCAAAGTAGATAATACCAATACTGGAGTGAAAATCCCAAAGTAGGGATAACAAAAAACACTTCAACACGCTCGAGTGGTGGAATTGGTAGACACGCTGGACTTAAAATCCAGTGGGCAGTAATGTCCGTACGGGTTCAAGTCCCGTCTCGAGTACAGATGAGTAAAAAGCCAGGTCGATAGACTTGGCTTTTTGCATTTAAAAAGCACGATGCTCGTATCTAATTCTTATTAGGAACAAAAAATCAATGCCATAGTTTTTAATCAGCAACCTGACAGGAACCCCTTGTTCTCTTTCTTCTTTTATATTTTCGCCTTCGTCTTCAACTTTAATTCCACCCCTTACTTCTTCAACTTCACATTAGCGCGCTTCACCAGCATCCGTTTCATTTCGTTTAATTTCATCAAGGCTTCTACAGGGGTTAAAGTATCAATATCAATACCTGATATCTCATCTCGCAACTCTTCAAGTAAAGGATCATCCAGTTTAAAAAAGCTGAGTTGCATTTCTTCTTCACTTATTTGTTTCATTTTATCAGTGAGCTCCTCAGAAGAATGGCTTTTCTCTAGACGTTTTAAAATTTTATTGGCGCGATTTAAAACAGCTTGCGGCATTCCTGCCATCTTTGCTACGTGTATCCCAAAAGAATGATGTGAACCCCCCGGAACCAATTTCCGAAGAAACAATACATCATCTTTTAATTCTTTTACAGAAACGTTATAGTTTTTAATACGATCAAACGTCTCTGTCATCTCGTTAATCTCGTGATAATGCGTGGCAAATAACACCTTCGCATGACTTGGATGTTCGTGTAAATATTCGCTAATCGCCCAGGCAATAGAAATCCCATCATAGGTGCTAGTCCCGCGGCCTATTTCATCCAGTAGCACAAGACTCCGTTCACTTATGTTATTAAGGATACTCGCTGTCTCGTTCATCTCTACCATAAAAGTAGACTCTCCCATACTTATATTATCGCTTGCACCCACTCGCGTAAAGATCTTATCTACGACGCCCATTCTCACCTCGCCCGCGGGAACAAAACTTCCCATTTGAGCGAGCAGTACAATCAAGGCTGTCTGTCTTAAAATAGCACTCTTCCCACTCATGTTAGGTCCAGTAATCATTATAATCTGTTGGTTATCTCTATCTAAGAACACATCATTGCTAATGAAAGGAGCGTCTGGCGGTAATTGTTTTTCAATCACAGGATGACGGCCGTCTTTAATATCAAGGTCTGTTGTCTCGTCAAATAAGGGTCTTGTGTAGTTTGCTTCATTAGCTTGAGTCGCAAAAGAACACAGGCAATCCATCTCTGCAATAAGAGTCGCGTTTTGCTGTACAGGAGCGATGTATTGTATCATCCATTGCCCGAGTTTCGCAAAAATCTCCTGTTCTAAAGCACCTATTTTTTCTTCGGCGCCTAAAATTTTTGATTCATACACTTTTAATTCTTCGGTAATGTACCGCTCTGCATTTACCAAAGTTTGCTTTCTAATCCACTCCTCTGGTACTTTGTCCTTATGCGTATTGCGCACCTCTATATAATAGCCATACACATTATTGCTCGCTATTTTTAAAGATGTGATTCCCGTTCGCTCGGTTTCTCTGGCAAGCATACTATTTAAATACTCCTTCCCTCCTGTTGCAATTGCGCGTAACTCATCTAGTTCTTCGTGAAAACCAGAAGCGATTGCATTTCCCTTCAGGATATTAACAGGTGCTTCTTCGTTTATTGTTTCTTTTATTTTATTTCGGAGCACCTCACATTCCTGCAATTGTTCTCCAAGAATTCTTAGCGATTCGTTTTTGCTTGCTTCGGAAATATGCTTCACTGGAATTACAGCTTCTAAAGAATTTTTTAGCTGTATAACCTCCCGAGGGCTTATCTTACCTGTAGCTACTTTAGATATTAAGCGCTCTAAATCTCCTATGCGTTTGATATTTGTTTTAATCTTATCTAAGACCGATGGTTCATCTAATAGGTAGCTCACCACTTCTTGCCTTCTTGTAATAGCTTCCAGATTTTTTAGTGGCAATGCCATCCAACGTTTTAACATACGACCGCCCATTGGCGAAATCGTTTTATCAATCACGTCTAATAAGGTCACCGCATTCTGTTGATTGCTGTGATACAGCTCAAGATTTCTAATGGTAAACCGGTCCATCCACACATACTCATCTTCGGCGATTCTGGACACCTTCGTGATATGCTGCAACTTATTATGCTGCGTTTCGCCTAGATAATGTAAAGCTGCACCACTGGCAATAACGCCTTGTTCTAGATGATCAATCCCAAAACCCTTTAAGTTATTGGTGTCAAATTGTTTATTTAAAGCTTCATCTGCATAATCTTTTTGAAATACCCAGTCTTCTAAATGAAAGACATGAAAATTATCACCAAAGGTTTCAGAAAACAATTTCCGGTTCTGCTTACTAAAAAGTACTTCACTCGGGTTAAAGTTTTGAAGCAACTTATCAATATACTCGGCGCTCCCTTCAGAAGTTAAAAACTCGCCGGTCGAGATGTCTAAGAAACTAACACCTATCTTGCTTCCCTTCTGAGATGCCTTGCCTGCAGCAGCACCAAAGTGCACGGCGGCAAGAAAGTTATTAGATTTAGATTGCAGTATGTCATCATTTAGGGCAACTCCTGGAGTAATCAACTCTGTCACACCACGCTTTACAATGTTCTTGGTTAATTTTGGGTCTTCCAACTGGTCACAAATAGCAACGCGACAACCCGCCATCACAAGCTTAGGTAAATAAGTATTTAAAGAATGATGCGGAAAACCTGCAAGCTCCACTTGATCTCCTCCATTGTTTCTTGCGGTAAGCGTGATATTTAAAATACCGGCGGCCTTTACAGCATCTTCCCCAAATGTCTCGTAAAAATCTCCCACTCTAAAAAGCAACAAGGCATCAGGATACTTCACCTTGATGGCGTTGTATTGTTTCATTAAGGGGGTGACTTTCTTTACCATTTTCTTCATATAAATAAGCAGATAAATGTACATAATGACCTTAGAATAGCAAGCCGAAAATACCACGACTTATCGTAACTTTTCCACAATGATATTTCAGAAACAATTAAAACGAGACTTTATGACTTCCCTAAGAAATAGTCCTACACAACTTTATCAAGAATAAGAATAACAGTACCTTTGTCCCACAGAACGTAGAGGGAAGATTTGACTGCTTGCAACCTCTTCTAAAAGGTTACCTTTTAGAAATCTAAACATCCTATTTGGGAAACTCCAAATCAAGTTTAGAAAAATGCTAAGAAGAACTATTACTTCATTGTAATTTTATCTGACGTATCCCGTCAAATCTATCCACAACATTAAAAATAATACATAGCATATGGCGTATTTATTTACTTCAGAGAGTGTTTCTGAAGGACATCCAGATAAAGTTGCAGACCAAATAAGTGATGCATTAATTGATAATTTTCTTGCCTTTGACCCACAGTCTAAGGTAGCGTGCGAAACACTAGTAACCACAGGACAAGTAGTACTTGCTGGCGAAGTAAAATCTAATGTTTATTTAGATGTTCAGGCCATTGCGCGTGATGTCATTAACAGGATAGGCTACACAAAAAGTGCCTACCAGTTTGATGGAAATTCTTGTGGCGTATTAAGTGCTATCCACGAACAAAGTGATGACATAAACCGTGGTGTAGATCGAGATAGTAAAGAACAGCAAGGTGCAGGCGATCAAGGAATGATGTTTGGCTATGCCACTCGTGAGACTGATAATTACATGCCTTTAGCGCTAGATTTATCACACCACCTATTACAAGAACTTGCGGTATTACGTCGCGAAAACAAAGAGATAGACTATTTACGACCAGACAGTAAGAGTCAAGTGACTATAGAATATAGCGATGACAACAAGCCTGTACGTATAGATTCTATTGTAATCTCTACACAGCACGATGACTTTGACGCAGATGATACACGGATGCTTGCAAAAATAAAAAGCGACCTCATCAACATCCTTATCCCTCGTGTAAAAGCACAACGAAAACCAGAAATACAAGCATTATTTAATGACGAAATAAAATACCACATCAACCCAACAGGGAAGTTTGTGATTGGGGGACCACACGGTGACACAGGACTTACAGGACGTAAGATTATTGTAGACACCTATGGTGGTAAAGGAGCCCACGGTGGTGGTGCTTTTTCTGGAAAAGACCCAAGTAAAGTAGATCGTTCTGCAGCCTATGCAACTAGACACATTGCAAAAAACATGGTGGCAGCTGGTGTTTGTGACGAAATTTTAATACAGGTAAGTTACGCCATTGGTGTAGTCGAACCAATGGGTATTTTTGTGGACACCTACAGGACTAGTAAGGTACATATGACAGATGGCGAAATTGCTAAAAAAGTAAGCGCCATTTTTGATATGCGTCCAGCAGCTATAGAGGAGCGTCTTAAACTACGCCAGCCTATGTACTTAGAGACTGCTGCCTATGGCCATATGGGTAGAAAAAACGAAACGGTAACCAAAACATTTACCATCCCTAACGCAGCCCCAAAAACAATGGAAGTAGAGCTGTTTACTTGGGAAAAGTTAGATTATGTGGAGAAGGTGAAAGCAGCTTTTGGCTTGTAAGATTTTCTTGACTCATTCCCTAAGTAATAAGTAGCATTACTGCGGAAATATTAAATTTGTAAGACCACTCTTTTTTTAACAATTGGGTGGTCTTTTTTGTTGGATTGAATGTTTTATATTTACTAAAATATTAATCCAACATGCGCGCGCTACTCCTCACCCTTTCTATAGTTTCCATAATCTCCTGCAAGGCTCAAACAGAAAAACCTAAGGAAGACCATAATGACTCCCACCACAATAACGGTGGCTGGGTAATCACTGAGAATGAAATGCTGCATCAAAACCGCAGCCACGAGAGTGGACGTATGCAGTTTAAACTAGTGAACTCTAAATACCAAAATGAAGAATATGTTTTTGATGACGTCTTAAAAGATATTGCACGATTGAGTGATGCACGCTATGCAGCCCTAAAGCCATTGATATTGGAGCAAGACATTGCAAGGCTGCAAGAACACGTAAGCAGTGGCAAAATGAGCTATGAAGAACTCACCTTATTCTATCTTAAGCGAATGTTTATTTATGAGACGAATCCTTCAACTTCGCTGCACAGTATTATCTCCATAAATCCAAATGTGGTTGCACAAGCACGCGAAAAAGATCAAACAAAACACCTTAAAAGAAACGAAATCTTTGGGATGCCTATTCTCTTAAAAGACAACATAGACACCAAAGAAATGAAAACCACGGCTGGCGCATTTGTATTGAAAGACAATCAGCCAGCAGAAAATGCAACTATCGTAAATAACATTATCGCTAATGGTGGGCTTATTATAGGGAAAGCCAACCTCAGCGAATGGGCTTATTACTTTTGTAACGGCTGTCCTTTAGGCTACAGCGCCATAGGAGGGCAAACCTTAAATCCTTTTGGGCGTGGCCAGTTTGAAACAGGAGGAAGCAGCGCAGGAAGTGGTGTTGCCGCTTCAGTAAATTATGCGGTGGCTGCTGTGGGTTCTGAAACCTCCGGGTCAATCATTTCGCCTTCAAGTCAGAATAGCGTGGTGGGATTAAAACCAACAACGGGTGCATTGAGTGGCGATGGGATTGTCCCTATTTCGCATACGCTAGACACTGCGGGTCCTATGGCAAAAAGCGTTGCAGATGCAGAAATCTTATTTTGGGCTATGAAATATGGTCAAGGAGGCGAAGCCATAGGCAGGCATTCAGAACCGAAGTCTGCTTTACCCAAAGATATTCGTCTTGGAGTTTTTAAAAACTTATTAGACGACGCAGAGTATAGCGCAGCCATTGATAAGCTAAAAGCAGAAGGCGTTCAGGTTATCGAAATAAACCCATCACAACTACCATTGCCAGGGTTTCTTACATTATTAAATATTGAAATGCGAGACGACCTTCCTAAATATCTAGCAAATCGTGCGTCTCAGAATATTTCAGAAAAAAGTTTGCTCGGTGTGATGACAACCAATCGTATAGATAGCGTGCAACGCATGCCGTATGGCCAAGGTATATTTGATGCTATAATGGCAGATAATACTACTGAAGAAGACTTCATTAATCTACGTGAAACTTTACTTAAAAATGGGAATGCCTATTTTGAAGCTCCGATGAAAAAACACAAGCTAGACGCTATTGCCACTATAAATAATTATCATTCTAGTTACGCTGCAGTTGGTCTGCGACCTTGTCTTGCCATCCCTATGGGGCTTCAAGATAACGGCGAGCCAAAAGCGTTCACGCTTATCACAGATTCTAATACAGAGCAGCGTTTATTGCAACTTGGGAAAACCATAGAGAGCATTTTAAAAGGTCGTGTTGCACCCCTAAACTTTAGGTAAACTATTCAATAAAAGCCCAAGGAAGCTCCTTCTTCACTTCGGAAATTTTCTGCTGTAGGTTTTTCAAGAATTTTTGATGCCCATCACCATCTTCATTAAAAGGACGATGCGCTAGTCCCTGTCTTATAGCAGCTATCTTTTTTTGAAGTGGTCGAGTTTCCGAAGCAATCCAAATGTCGTTAAATCGCTCCCATATGTAGTCAATTGCTACTTGGTTTGGGTGCAGCATATCTGGCGCGTAAAACCGGTAATCTCTTAGTTCGTCCATCATTATTTCAAAAGATGGAAAGTAGTGTGATTTGAGATTGTGTACTGCAGTCAATACGTGCGCTTTGCTTCTTGAGTTTTCTACGACGCCATCTTTTATGTGACGAACAGGAGAGACTGTGTATATTAACGTAGCACTTTCTCTGTGCTCCGTTAAAAGCGATTGTAATTTTTGTAGACTTGCTTCTATTTCCGAAACAGATAATAACCTTTTCTCAAACACTATTTGCGGAACTTTATGGCAATTAGCAACGACGCTTTTTGTCTCTTTTAATTCATATACCCAAGCGGTACCTAAAGTGATTATCACGTGTGACGCAGACAGTAAAGAGTCTTTTAACAGAAGTAACTGTTCATTTAATAAGGCCACATATGCCACGGCATCTAGTTGTGACAACTCGCTATGTACCTCATAACATTGCCAGCGCTCGTTGTGATAGAAGATGTCTTTTTCTGTGAAAGTTTCATTTTTTAGCGCCCGCTCCATAAGTAGAACAATAGAAACTGGATTAAAAACAATCCCAAACGGGTTTGAAAGGCTCTGAAACTGAAAATACGCTAGCTTTTCTGCTATATTTTGTGAAAAACAACTGCCCAACAAAAGCACATTAGATGCGTAGTCTATTTTTGGGTTTTGTGCTGGAATGTTTAGTGTCGTTTGAAGCTTCATCTCACGAAGGCGCAGAAGCGCAGAGTCTATAAGTTAATAAATATTCGTTTTACTCCTGTTTTTAAAAGAAGACCTCATAACAAACAGGATCCAATATGGCACGATCTTAAAACAACAATCTGCAAAAATTATAACAAGTTCATTCTCCCCGTTATCCAAGTAGTTATCCTTACACCTTGTTTTTATTAGCACCTTCACTCCTTTACGAGAAAACCCCCGTAAAGCAAAAGGCACTATTTTATTGCAAGTAGTTCATAACGGCTTCAAGCGCCTTCTCAATTCCATCAGGATTCTTACCTCCCGCAGTCGCAAAGAAAGGCTGTCCTCCACCACCACCTTGAATGTGCTTACCTAATTCTCTAACAATAGTTCCCGCATTTAGATTCTTTTCTTTTGCCAACTCTTTATCAATATAGCAGGTTAAAAGCGCCTTCCCATCTGCCTTGCTTCCAAAAAGAATAAATAGCTTATCTATCTCTCCACCTAACTCAAATGCCAAGTCTTTTAAACCGCCAGCATCTAAGTCTAACTCCTTAGCCAAGAAATTAACTCCATTTACTTGGGTCACTTCACCTTTAAGATCGCCTTTTATATTCTTAGCCTTATCTTTTAATAATTGCTCGATTTGCTTTCTAAGTTCGTTGTTTTCGGCCTGTATCTTCTCGATAGCTTCATCTGGTTTTTTAGCATTGTTTAATAATGATTTTACTTTACCAAACGCTTTTGCATTTTCTGTAAAATGATCTTTTACCGCATCATTAGTAATCGCCTCAATACGTCTTATTCCAGAAGCTACCGCACCTTCACTTTTTATCTTAAAATGCCAGATATCTGCTGTATTGTTTACGTGTGTTCCTCCGCACAATTCAATTGATTGCCCAAAACGAACGGTACGCACAGCATCGCCATATTTCTCACCAAACAATGCCATCGCACCATCAGCGATTGCCTCTTCCATAGGCACGGCTCTATTTTCTTGAAAGGCTAATCTACCTGCGATTCTTGCATTCACAAAATCTTCTACCTCTTGCAACTCTTCTGCGGTGACTTTAGAGAAATGTGAAAAATCAAAACGTAAATATTTACTGTGTACAGCACTTCCCTTTTGCTCTACGTGTGTTCCTAAAATTTCGCGCAATCCTTGGTGCAACAAGTGCGTGGCAGAGTGATTACATTCAGTTCTAAAACGTTGCTTTTCATCTACAACTGCTTTAAAGAGTCCAGATACATCTTTTGGTAAATTCTTTGCAAAATGAATAATGACGTTGTTCTCTTTCTTGGTGTCTAGAATATAAATTACATCTCCATTTGGTGACTCCACATATCCCTTGTCCCCTACTTGGCCTCCACCTTCTGGATAGAAGGGTGTCAGGCTAAACACCAATTGAAACATTTCGCCGTCTTTCTTAGAAGTTACTTTGCGGTAACGCGTTAACTTCACATTAGCAGACAGACTATCGTAACCCACGAACTCTTCTACAGCATCATCTAATAAGATGATCCAGTCCTCGCTTTTAGATTCGCTAGCTTCTTTTCCTCTTGCTTTTTGTTCTGCTAGTTTTTGTTCAAATTCTTTGTGGTTATAGGTCAACCCTTTTTCACGCAGAATAAGGTCTGTTAAATCTTCTGGAAAGCCATAGGTGTCTTTTAATTCAAAAACTTTCGCCCCAGCTATTTCCGAACTAGCACTTTGCCCTTCTATCATTCTATCAAGTAATACTAATCCTTGATCTAGTGTGCGCAAGAAAGACGACTCTTCTTCTTTAATCACGTTTTCAATGAGCTGTTTTTGCTCTTTAATCTCTGGAAAAGCATCGCCCATTTTTGAAGCTAACACATTAACTAACCTGTAAATGAAAGGTTCTTTTTTATCCAAGAACGTAAACCCATAACGAACCGCGCGACGCAGAATACGACGAATTACATAACCAGCACCGTTGTTACTTGGCAACTGCCCGTCTGCTATAGAAAACGCCACGGCTCTCACGTGATCACTAATCACTCTAATAGCGATATCTACTTTTTCTCCTGAAGCTCCGGCTTTACCATACTCGGTGTTCGTAATAGTCTCGATCTCTCTTATAATAGGCATGAAGACGTCTGTGTCATAATTAGATTTTACATCCTGGAGCACCATACAAAGGCGTTCAAAGCCCATTCCTGTATCAATGTGTTTATTAGGCAATCCTTCTAGCGAGCCATTTGCCTTCCGGTTGTATTGCATAAAAACCAAGTTCCAAATCTCCACTACTTGCGGGTGATCCATATTGATTAAGCTTTTACCTTCAACAGCTGCCTTTTCTTCTGGTGTGCGAATATCCACATGAATTTCGCTACAAGGGCCACAAGGACCTTGGTCGCCCATTTCCCAGAAATTATCGTCTTTGTTTCCTTTTAAGATACGGTCTTCAGCGATGTATTTTTTCCAAATATCATAAGCCTCGGTATCCATCTTTAATTTATCTGCATCATCGCTTCCTTCAAACACAGTTACGTATAAAATGTCTTTGTCTATTTTCAACACTTCGGTAAGTAGCTCCCACGCCCAAGCGATTGCTTCTTCTTTAAAGTAATCACCAAAACTCCAGTTCCCCAGCATCTCAAATAAGGTATGATGATAGGTATCGTAGCCTACTTCTTCAAGATCGTTATGTTTTCCTGAAACACGTAGACATTTTTGTGTGTCTGTTAAGCGCGTGTTCTTGGGCTGAGCGTTTCCGAGGAAAAACTCTTTAAAAGGCGCCATACCGCTGTTTACGAACATTAATGTAGGGTCATCTTTTAATACCATAGGCGCAGATTGCACAATGGTATGTTTTTTTGATTCAAAAAATTCTAAAAACGCAGCGCGTATTTCGTTGGCTTTCATGGGCTATATTTTCTTCTGAAATGTGTTAATATTGCTACTTGTAAAACAATTTCTATATTTGTGATGCGTTGTAAAATGCAGCACCCTATTAATCAAGCAAAAATAAGTTTTTTATAACAGATGTCGAAGGTTAAATATTACTATGATAGCGAGACGCTCTCTTACCGCAAGATAGAGCGTAAAAAGGGAAGACGATTGGGCTTTATCACCTTGTTTTTATTAGCTTCATTCTTTTTTGCTGCATTCTTTTTTATTGCAATTATTAACATACCGAGCATAGAAACACCTAAAGAGAAACGGATGGCTCGCGAACTTAACAATGCAGAATTACAGCTCCAGATATTGAATAAAGATTTAGACGAGTTGATGATCATTCAAGACGAAGTAGCAGAACGAGATAATAATATCTACCGGATCTATTTTGAAGCAACACCTATCCCAGAAGAGCAGCGTAAAGCAGGTTTTGGTGGCGTAAATCGATATAATAACCTGGAAGGGTATGATAACTCTACGTCAATTATTGACGCACATAAAAAGCTAGATATCCTTACAAAACAGATTGTAGTACAGTCTAAATCACTCGACGAAATCGCTCAATTAGCCGAAGCTAAAGAAGCATTACTGCAAGCGATACCAGCCATACAACCTGTGACTAATGAAGACCTTACCCGTATGGCATCTGGTTTTGGATATCGGACAGACCCCTTTACAAAAGCACGCAAAAAACACTGGGGAATGGACTTTACAGCACCTCGTGGGACGCCTATTTACGCAAGTGGTGATGGCAAAGTAACTCGTGCGGACAACAATGCCTCAGGGTACGGAAACCACATACGTATTGACCACGGTTTTGGATATGAAAGTCTCTACGCTCACCTGTATAAGTATAAGGTGAGAAGGGGTCAAAGAGTGCAGCGCGGTGACCTAATAGGTTTTGTTGGCAGCACTGGCCGCAGTGAAGCACCTCACCTACACTATGAGGTTTTTAAAGATGGAGAGCGCATTAACCCTATCAATTTTTACTACGGAAATTTAAGCCCAGATGAATTTGCACTTTTGTTGGAAGCATCAAAAAAAGAAAACCAGTCTTTAGATTAGTCTTCGATAAATTTTAAAAAAATAAACGAAACCTCTCTTTTACCTTTATGTTCTAGCTTTTTAAGCTTCAATAATCTAAGACTAGTTTCATATGTAACTGAAACATTTTATCTTTATGCTCGACTAATGATTGCAAGGTTCCAGAATTGAAATTTTGAACCTTGACTACTAAACCTTAAACCTTGAACTCTTAAATGCACGTAGATCTCCCAGAAAAATTGTATTACAGTATCGGCGAAGTCGCTTCGGCTTTTGACGTGAATACCTCTTTGATACGTTTTTGGGAAAAAGAATTTGATGTACTCCAGCCAAAAAAGAATGCAAAAGGCAATCGGAAATTTACACCTGTAGATATAAAAAATCTGGAGCTTATCTTTCATTTGGTCAAAGAACGCGGTTTTACCCTTGAAGGTGCAAAGACGCATCTTAAAGAAAACAAACAAAAGACGCTGGACAATTTTGATATTATTCGTAAATTAGAGTCAGTAAAAGCAGAGCTTTTAAAAATAAAAAACCAACTTTAAAATTATTACATTATGAAAAAAGGTGCTTTAGGCTGTGGGATTGCAGCAATCGTAGTAATTGCAATTGTAATCATCGTAGGCTTTATGGTTGGCCCAGGTTTTTACAACAAAGCCATCGATTTAAAAGAAGATGCTACCGCACAATGGGCAAATGTCGAGAGCTCATATCAACGTCGTGCAGACCTCATCCCAAACATTGTGAAGACAGCACAAGGCTATGCAGATTTTGAACGCGAGACCTTTGTTAAAGTAATTGAGGCTAGAAGTAAAGCAACCTCTATTACGATAGACCCTTCAAACATTACTCCTGCCCAACTGGAACAATTCCAGCAAGCACAGCAGGGGTTAACCTCCGCATTGTCGCGGTTACTAGCTGTTTTTGAACGCTATCCAGATTTAAAAGCAAATGAAAACTTTAAAGAACTTATCAATGAGCTCGAGCGCACAGAAAACCGCATCAATGTAGAACGAAATCGTTTTAATGAAGCGGTGAAACCTTTTAACAAGCACCTAAAATCTTTCCCGAATAACATCATCAATAATTTTATAGGAAATTATGAAGATATGGGTTACTTTGAAGCGGATCAAGGAACAGAAAATGCGCCAGATGTAGAGTTTGATTTTGGAAACTAAGTTGACTAAGAGATGAGGTTATTTCTTTTTTTACTTAATTAACTCAATATCCTAATTGCTTTCTAATCACTTCATAGATTGGATCTTCTTTAACAATCAACTAATTATTAAACAAGCATAGCACCCACATCATGAGTAAAGTAGAAGATTTCCTTACCAAAAAAGAAGAAGCCGAAGTGGTAGAAGCCATCCGCCAGGCAGAACTGAACACAAGTGGTGAGATAAGAGTTCATCTCGAGCAACACGCATCTATAGATGTTTTTGAGCGCGCTGTAGAGGTTTTCGATTTTTTACATATGGATAATACCAAGCGGAGCAATGGCGTACTAATTTATGTTGCTATAGAAGATCGTGAGTTGGTCATTATGGGAGATAAAGGCATTAATGATATTGTGGGCCCTATGTTTTGGGAAAGCACAAAAAACACCATTGTAGATCACTTTAAACAAGGTGACATGTGCAAAGGATTAAGGGATGGCATTTTAATGGCTGGTGAACAGTTAAAAAAACATTTTCCTTATAAAAAGGGTGATACTAATGAGTTGCCCAATGCTATTTCTGTGGGACCATCAGTTTAATTTTATGCTACTTTTGATGTGTAAAGCATCTCAAATTCATTCTGAAATCTTTTTGAGGCTTTTTGCTTTTACACATTTAATATTAATAATAGTGATGTCAGTCTGACATTATCAAATTATAACTTTTGAGTTTTAAAAATAGACTTCATCTTTTCTTCTCTTTATGTATCCTGATGTTTACAGCATCAAGTTATGCGCAATTTGATATTCCTACTGTTCCTTCAAAAGCAGCGCAGACGTCACTCTACGATTACATTGACTTATTAAACCCGAGTCAAAAACAAGCCCTAGAACAGAAATTGATTAAGTATGCAGATTCTACTTCTACACAGATTGTGGTGGCAATTATTGAATCTAGTAATGGCGAAGGACTGGATATGCTCGGCGCTAGATGGGGTCAGAAATGGGGTATTGGGCAAGCCGATGAAGATAACGGAATCTTAATTCTATTAGCTAAAGGAGATCGCAAAATAGACATTAATACGGGTTACGGGATTGAGTATAGAATCTCAGACCGTGATGCAGAACAGATTATCAATAGGGTAATGATTCCTGAGTTTAAGAATAATGACTTCTATGCGGGTCTCGATAAAGGAAGTGATGCAATTTTTGCTGCCCTACAAGGAGAGTTTAAAGAAGAACGTGAATTTAGTAAGGATAGCGACGGTATTCCTGTAGGTCTTATTGTATTCATTATTTTTATAATTCTCATTATCGCACTCAGCTCTAAAAAAAATAATGGCAATGGCAAAAATGGCGGAAAACGCCGTGGCTCTAGCCTACTCGATGTGATTATTCTATCGAGTATGGGCCGCACTGGAGGCTTTGGTGGTGGAGGTGGCTTCGGTGGGGGTGGCGGTAGTTTTGGTGGTGGAGGATTTGGTGGAGGTTTCGGAGGCGGAGGCTTTGGAGGCGGAGGCGCTTCTGGAGGCTGGTAATGCAAGGTCAAATCCCTTTATAAACGGACGTTTTTCAAACTCTTAAAATTTCCGAAGTAAAAAGTCCATTTTTAATCCCACCAACCGTTATCATTGGTCTCTCCTTTTTTACCCAGCGTATTAAACTTATAACTAAAACTAAGCATAAAAAACTGTTGCAGCACCGTACTCTGGACATCTTCAATATAGTTTGCACTAGAACTTCTGCGGGCATTCGTATTTTGCTTGAGCAGATCATAGGCCTTTAAAGTCAAGACAGCTTTATCACTGAGAATGGAATATGCGAGAGAGCTGTTCCATAATACAAAAGAGTTGTTAAACCCCGCTGCTACGTTAGGGTTATTTTGGTATTGAATATCACTGTTCCAGTCTAGTTTCTTCGGAAACGTGAGCGTCGTTCTTAATCTGGCAGTATGTGTCACATAATTTTCATCTTCAAATTCAACTAGATCAAAGCTGTTTTTACTGATATCAAAGTCATAAGAAGGTCGAATCTCAAAGAGGTCTTTCCACGTATATGTAAACCCTAAATTCGGGCTCACGGTAGTAGTCGCGCTTTTGTACTGCACATCATTATTAAAATTGACGGTCCTGTTCCCGTTTACATACAATCCCATATCTACTTTTACCGTGCGTAGACTATCTAATTTTTTACTCTTGTTCCAACCTCCTCCAGCGTAAAAATTATAGGCGCCATCCACATTATCATAGGTTGTCGTTCTTACAAAGTTTTCATCTATAGTAGATCTAGATACTACATTATCATTGGTAAGATTAAAGCTCGCATTACTATAAAAACCAGATCTCGTCTGCCAATCATAATTATTTAAACCTAAATATATTCTGTGGCTGTTTTCTGGTTTTAGATCTGGGTTCCCTTGTACAATGTCTAATGGATCCGAAATATCAATAAAGGGAGATAATTTTGTTACTGAAGGCGCCTCATTCTCTAAAGAATATCCAGAATACAAGCTCATCTTATCTGAAAAGTTATAACTGAATCTCGTTCTTACTTCTACCGCGTTAAAGTCATTATCAAAGTCGATATCCCGCAATGCATCACTGCTTTCTAGGGTTCTGAAAACGTAGCCAAAACTTGCACTCGCACGCATCTTTTTGCTGTTATATCGTATCCCTAATTCTGGCGTAGTGCGCCTGTCTGTATTTGTAAAATCTGTGCTCTGTGCTAGGTTGAAATCTGAATAGTCTTGGGCATCTTCATTAAAATCAAACACCGTTCGCTTATCTTCTCTTTTACGATCACGATACTCGTAGGAGCCAGAGATGAAAAGAGTATCGGCGATAATTGGATAGTTGACCGTTGTTTTAATTTCGTATTGATTGTTTTTGGTATCACCATTGGTAGTTTGGTTTCTCACAATCGTCTCGGGATCATCACCAAAAATATCTGTCACACTAAAATCAAACTGATCATTCTCAGTATCTGATATGTCATTCTCTACAGAAACTCGCACATAAGCCCCTCCGCTTCCCCATTTTTTTGTTGCCGTCGCTCGATTTTCAAAACTTCTCCGAGCATTCTCTGTACTTCTATCACTATTAGACTGGTTAGAAACATCTCCATTTTCTCGTTTTGTTTTTTCGTCGTTAGAGAATCTTGAAGATCCATTACTATAACTTAAACTGGGCCTTATGTTTATCAAAAACGTACTGTCGATTTCGGTTTTAAAACTTAGGTTTGCTGCGTGCCCTTCTGTCTCGGCATCAGCATTTGATTTTCTGCTTGAGAAAAAACGACTGTCTGGCAATATGTTTTCACGCTCGCTCTCACTGTCATTAAAAGAACTAGAACCGGTATAAAAATAATCTAATGTTAAGTCTGTGTTCTCTCCTAATTCATCTGCATAATTGGCACCACCTACGCGCGAATTTACAATTCCCTCTCCCCCTCCAAATTGGCGTCCACCATAATTAATAGACCCATTACTACCCGTTGAAATAAAACGAGCACCTCCAAACATCTTATTTAGTTCTCCAAAACTAAAGCCAGGCGAATTTGTATTATTACCTCCACCTAGCGCGCTTATTCTAACGTCATTATCAAAATAATTAACGAGACCCGCAAACTCAAACCGTTTATCTGTGCCTCCGCCTGCAGAGAGACGTCCAAAGATTCCTTTATTCTTTTCTTCGTCTATCGTGATGTTTATAGTTTTATTTTCTTCTGATCCTGCTTCACCAGTGAAGGCTTCACTTTCTGTTTTTGTATCTACTATTTGTATTTTATCTACGATTTCTTTGGTAAGGTTACGCGTCGCAATCGTTGGATCATCACCAAAAAAAGGTTTCCCATTTACTAGGATCTGATTCACTGGTTTTCCGTTAACTGTGATTGCTCCGTTTGCATCTACTTCTACTCCCGGAAGTTCTTTAAGTAAATCTTCTACGTTCGCATCCTTCTTTGTTTTGAAAGAGGACACATTAAACTCTAAGGTGTCCTTCTTAATAGTAACCGGAACTCGACTTGCACGAACGACTACTCCTTTTAGAGCTTCTGTAGAAATCTGCATTTTTATGGTATCGAGATTTATATTTCGACTTTCCAGTGCTACTTCTTGGGAGTATGACGTGTAACCCGTGTAACTAATGTTTAACCGCATTTTTAACTGGCTCGTATTTCCGCGTAATAAAAACGCTCCCTTTTGATCACTTATGGAATAGGTAATTAGAGAAGAATCAGTCATTTTTTCTACATAGATGGTGGCAGACTCTAAGGGAAATCCTTGGTCCTTCTCTGTTAAAACACCTTGAATAGAAAAATCTTGAGCGTACATAGAACTGCTGCACACGAGCAGTAGAAGTGTAATAAATTTATTCATGCAATGAATGGTTGATTGATGATTTAAGGAGGGGATACTAGTAAAACTAAAGATCTTGTCTTCTAGTCTAACGGATTTAGTTTTTAACGTTTTATTAACATCTTTTAGAAATGCAAAAAACCACATCCTTATGAATGCGGTTCTTATATTTTTTCTGAAATTCTTTAATCGTTCGCTACAAATGCTGAATACATCCAGATCAATTTTTCTTGCTCACGTATGTAATCACTCATTAATGCATTCGTCCCTTCATCATTACTATCTGCAGAAAGCCGTAGTAAATTTCTTTCTAATGGTAGTAATATTTCATATGCCTCAAGAATTTTTTTGATGGCTTGTACACCATCGGAAACATTCTTTTCAGGTTTAATTTTAGCTTTTTGTGCGTAATCTTCAAACGTATGAAGTGGTGTTTGTCCAAGGGTAAGAATACGCTCTGCGATTTCATCAATTTTTAATTGTGAATCTGTGTACAATTCTTCAAATTTCACATGTAGTTCAAAAAATTTATCCCCTTTAATGTTCCAGTGAAAACCACGAGCATTCATATAGAAGAATTGATAATTAGCGAGCAGCTCATTAAGCTTTTCACTAAGCACAAGTACGTGTTTGTTCTCTAATCCAATATTATTCTTTTTCATAATTCATTCCATTTATAGGAGTTAAGGTAACATAAAAGAACAACACACCAAAATTTGGAGAGCAATTAATTAGCTACTTCTTTCTAATATAAATGGTCACAGGAACTCCGTTAAAATCAAACTCTTCGCGCAACTTGTTCTCCAGAAAACGCTTGTATGCTTCTTTTACATATTGCGGTAAGTTTGCGAAAAATGCAAAAGCCGGATACGGCGTAGGCAGTTGCGTAATATATTTTATCTTCACATACTTCGCCTTGTACGCTGGCGGCGGATTACGCTCTATAATAGGTAGCATCGTGTCATTCAGCACACTTGTTTTAATTCGCTTGCTACGGTTTTGATATACCTCAACGGCAGTCTCTATCGCTTTAAAAATACGTTGTTTGTTTAAAACAGACATAAATACAATAGGCACATCTACCCAAGGTTCGCATTGTTGACGAATGTGTTTTTCAAACTCCTTAACAGACTCATTGTCCTTCTCTACTAAATCCCATTTATTTGCTAAGATCACCACCCCTTTATTATTTCGGTGTGCGAGCCAAAGTATATTTTGAACCTGCCCATCAAAACCTCGAGTGGCATCAAAAACAAGGATAATCACATCGCTATGTTCAATAGCTCTTACACTGCGCATCACAGAATAAAATTCAAGATCTTCTTTCACTTTAGCCTTACGTCTTATCCCAGCAGTATCTACCAGGTTAAACTCAAAACCAAAACGGTTGTAACGCGTATCTATACTATCTCTAGTAGTACCCGCAACATCTGTCACGATATATCTATCCTGCCCTATAAGTGCATTAATAAAGGATGATTTACCAGCATTAGGACGACCTACTACTGCAAAGCGAGGTAATTCTACTGTTTCTTTTTCATCTTCCATAGGCAGTGCAGAAACTAGATCATCTAGTAAATCTCCTGTACCACTTCCGTTAATACTCGATAGTGTGTAATATTTTTCAATTCCCATATTGTAGAATTCCACCGCGTCGTTCTGACGGTTGGCAGCATCTACTTTATTAACCGCTACAAAAAACGGTTTTTGACTTTTCCGAAGTAATTTTAAAACATCTTCATCCATTCCAGTCACACCATCTTCAACACTCACCATAAAAATAATGGCATCTGCTTCATCGATAGCGAGCTCGACTTGCTTGTCGATTTCTGCTTCAAAAATATCATCACTTCCCTTTACATATCCTCCTGTATCGATCAATGAAAACTCCTTTCCATTCCAATCACTTTTACCGTAATGACGATCTCGCGTCACGCCGCTCACCGCATCTACAATAGCCTCACGACGTTGTATCATACGATTAAAAAAAGTGCTTTTCCCTACATTAGGACGCCCCACAATGGCAACAATACTCATAGTCATTTCTTTAGGCTGCAAAAATAGACTTTATTTTATTGTGCTTGACCTCAGGCTGCATAATTGTTGCTTCTGAAATACTAAATTTCTACTATTTATCTCCTAAAATGAAAATTGCTTTTGAACATGAAATATTTACTGTGTATTTTCGTGACGATGTTATCCAGAAAAACTAAATACGGAATCAAAGCACTTACTTTTCTTGCTCAGCAAGAAAAGAATGACCCTACTCAGATCTCTATGATTGCATCTTCGGAAAACATCTCTCAAAAGTTTTTAGAGAGTATTTTACTGACGCTCAGAAAAGCTGGAATTTTAGGCTCGAAAAAAGGAAAAGGTGGCGGCTACTATTTACTAAAAGACGCAAATGATATTAAGATCGCACAAGTATATCGTGTGCTTGAAGGCCCCATTGCTATGGTTCCCTGCGTAAGTCTTAACTTTTACGAAAAATGTGACGATTGCCCCGACGAAGATGCTTGCAGTGTACATAGCTTAATGATTCAGGTACGTGATAGTACGTTGAATATTCTTGAGAATACTTCACTAGCAGATATCATTGCAAAAGGATAGCACTTTCCATTTTCTATTTAATATCATTCTCCTTAAAAAGTAAACTTCAGATTTATAAAGGCACAAAGTAACTTAGAGCCTTATCTTTGTCTTATGGTAGTAGACTACAAACAAGATCTTATTGACGCAGTGAAGCGCGTACATAATTATGTATATCAAACGCCCATTTTAACTTCATCATTGATGAATAGCCTTACGGGTGCACAATTGTACTTCAAGTGTGAGAATTTTCAAAAGATGGGTGCTTTTAAAATGCGCGGTGCTGTGAATGCTATTTTGCAATTAACAGCTGCTCAAAAAGAAGCTGGCGTGGTGACACATTCTTCAGGTAATTTTGCACAGGCTATTTCGCTTGCAGCTCGTAACTTAGGCATCAAAGCCTATATCGTGATGCCGTCTAATGCTCCTAAGATTAAAATAGAGGCTGTAAAAACCTACGGTGGCCACATTATTCTTTCTGAACCTACGCTTGCATCAAGAGAAGCCGAAGCAGAAAAAATAGTACAGGAAAAAGGCGCAACGTTTATTCATCCTTCTAACGATTATAATGTAATCTTAGGTCAAGGAACCGCGGCTTATGAGCTGTTACAAAAACAACCAGATCTCGACTGTATCACGACACCTGTTGGTGGGGGAGGTTTAATAGGCGGTAGTTGTATTGCGGCCCATTTTTTTGGCAATAACTGCATCACCATTGGCGCAGAACCTGCTACGATGGATGATGCAAAACGTTCTTTACAAGCTGGGGAAATTCAATTTAATAATGGAGGGCTAACCGTGGCGGATGGTCTAAGAACACACCTAGGAGATCTAAATTTTCCCATTATTAAACAATTTGTAGATGACATTCTGCTTGTTGAAGAACAGCAAATTATTGACGCGATGAAACTCATATGGCAGTATATGAAAATAGTCGTGGAGCCCTCGAGTGCCGTCCCTCTAGCAGCGATACTTGCAAACCCCGGCATCTTTAAAAATAAAAAAGTGGGTGTCATTATTTCTGGCGGAAATGTAGACCTTACAAATCTTCCTTTTTAAAAAATAATAACATTTGTGGAATTTACTTATGAAACATAGAAAACTCAAAAATAGCGAACTCGACCGTGTAGATGTTGACGCATTTATAGCAGCGAAGAAAACGCCGCTCATTATTGTACTTGACAACATACGGAGCTTAAATAACATTGGTTCTGTATTTAGAACGGCAGATGCTTTTTTAGTTGAGAAAATTTATCTCTGCGGGATCACCGCAACGCCACCACATAAAGACATTCAGAAAACGGCACTTGGCGCCACAGAGAGTGTGAAGTGGGAGTACGTAGAAAGCACCGATGTACTCATAGCATCTTTGAAAAAAGAAGGAGTAATAGTATGTGCCATTGAACAAGCAGAGCAATCTGTTTCTCTAGAAGAGTATGAGATTGGATCAAATAAAAAATATGCTGTAGTTTTTGGTAACGAAGTTAAGGGAGTCCAACAATCGATAGTTTCTGCCAGTGATGCGGTGATTGAGATTCCTCAGTTTGGGACCAAGCATTCCCTCAATATCTCAGTAAGTGCGGGGGTTGTTGTTTGGGACTTTTTTAAGAAGCTAACGCTTTCTTAGGCTAAGATTTGCCTCACAATAGATAAATAATCCGCTCTATTCTTCACAAAATCCATGTCTGAAATGTCAATAATTTTAACATTGCTCGTGTGTTGATTTTTTATAAACTCTAGATAACCATCATTAATCTTATTGAGGTATTCTGCCTTGATGCTCTTTTCATAGTCACGGCCACGTTTTTTGATATTCTCCAGTAATCGATCTGTGTTTTGATATAAATAAACATATACATCCGGCTTAGGCAACTCTTTATACATTAAAGAGAATAGCTTTTTGTAGAGATTGAATTCTTCGTCTTGCAAAGTAATATTCGCAAAAATTAAGGACTTATATGCATCATAATCTACTATCACCCGTTCCTTAAATAAATCGAATTGCTTTATATCTTCTAGTAACTGTTGATACCTATCTGCCAAAAAAGACATTTCTAATGGGAAAGCATACCGCGCTTGGTCTTCGTAAAACTTAGGCAAAAAGGGATTGTCCTTAAAACGCTCTAGAATGAGCTTAGCATTAAAATCTACAGACAATAAATGGGCAAGACTCGTTTTTCCAGCTCCTATATTTCCTTCGATAGCAATATAATTAATGGCGTTAAAATCAAAATCCTTAATAGGGTTGCGCAGCCATTTTGATTGTTTTATAATTTCACTGGTGTCTTTTGTTTCTGCAAGAAGTTCTTGTGTACTCATATCTTTACCAGGGATGATAAGCGCGTTATCAATTTCTGCAAGAGGCTGTAATACAAATTTGCGATTAAGGATCTCTGGATGAGGCACCTGTAAATTAGGTTTATTTATTACTTCATCGTTATATAGCAATATATCTATATCGATTACGCGTGAGCTATACCCCTCTGTTGCTGTTCGTTCTCTTCCTAGCCATTTTTCAATTTTTAAAATTTCAGAAAGCAGTCTAGAAGAAGTTTGGGTTGTATCTACTTGTATCACACAATTAAGGAAAGCCTCACCATCAAAACCAAGGGCAGGCGTTTCATATATTGAAGAGATTTTAACTACAGAGCCTACACGCTCAAAAAGCAACTGAACCGCCGCTTGTAGATGCTCAAAGCGATTGCCCAGATTACTGCCGAGCCCTAAATATGTGATGTTAGATAGTATAATGGTACTGTGATTTTAATGATAAAAATGAGGTTTGCAATCTTAATACTAATTTAACTAAATCGAAACGAATGACCGCTATCTTTGTCCACAATTGTAAAAAAAGGACAGCTATTCTTCTAGATTTTTTGCTCGCCTTTGAAACCATCCTATTCAATATACGTTAGTATTGTAGTGCTTCAAAAATAATATAAACTCAAGAACATTTCAGCAATGAAAAAAGTATTTAAAATAATCGGAATCTTTTTACTCTTAATAGTAATCGCATTAATTGCAGCGCCTTTTCTATTTAAGGATTCTATTGAAAAAATAGTGAAGAAAACCATCAACGAAAACCTAAATGCGACTGTTGAATGGGAAAGTCTTGACCTCTCTCTTTTTAGCAGTTTTCCAGATGCTACCCTTACCATCAATAATTTTAGTGTGATGAATAACGCACCTTTTAAGGGAGACACCCTAGCGAGCGGAAAAATTTTAACCCTAGATATGGGGGTGACGCAGCTTTTTAAAACACAAGACGAGTCCATTAAAATAGATGCCTTGTATCTTGAAGAAGCTTTTATCAATATAAAAGTGGACAAAGAGGGGAACGCCAACTATGATGTCGCAATAAAAAATGACGCGCCACTGACCGATGAAACAACAGGTAACGCTGGTTTTAGTTTTGATTTAAAACGCTACGAGCTAAAAGACTCACGCATTAATTACCTAGACGAAAGCACGGAAAATTTCTTGATACTCACAGATGTTAATCATACTGGGAAAGGAGATTTTTCTTTAGCAACGTCAGAATTAGACACAAAAACCGAGGCTATTGTATCTTATAAGCTAGGTGATATCGCCTATCTAAATAAAAACAAGGTGACACTTGACGCGGTTATTATGATGGATCTCGTAAATGAAAAATACACCTTTAAAGAGAATGAGGCTAGAGTGAATCAATTGCCCCTAACCCTGGATGGGTTTGTAAAATTGAATGAGACTAATAACGAGGTGGATCTTACGATAAAAACCCCATCTTCAGATTTTAAAAACTTTCTGGCGGTGATCCCAGAAGTATATGTAAAGAACCTTGATGGCGTAACAACAACCGGGAACTTTACTGTGAATGGGGTATTCAAGGGGATTGTAGACGACAACCACATTCCGACGATGGATATCAAAATACGCAGTGACAACGCTTCTTTTAAATATGCAGCATTGCCTAAGGCGGTAGAAAACATTACTATAAGTGCAGATTTAATAAACACTACTGGACGTATGCAAGACACCTATGTGATGCTCAACGGTGTTTCATTTAAAATAGACGACGAGCTTTTTACAACAAGCGGAAGCATAAAAAACCTCACGACAAATATGCTTGTAGATCTCGCGATGAAAGGCACGCTCAACTTGGCAAATATTGAGAAGGTTTTGCCTATAGAACTTGATCAAGATTTGACTGGTGTTTTCTTTGCAGATGCCCGGGCGCGTTTTGACATGGAAGCGATTGATACGGAACAATACAACCGTATTAATACAGCCGGAACGGCAAGTTTAACAGATTTCTCCTATAATGATCCAGCTTTTAAAAACCCTATTAATATTAAAACAGCAGGGATTAACATGAAGGCTGGCAGCATACTATTGACGCAACTCGAGGCAACTTCTGGGGCCACAGACATTGCTGCTTCTGGGCAGATACAGAACCTCATCCCTTTTTTAATGTCTAAGCAAGATTTGAAAGGTACTTTTAATGTCAACTCTAAGAACTTTAATGTCAATGATTTTATGACTGCGGAAACGTCCACAAATGAAACCTCAGGCAAGACATCTGAAAGTAGCACTGAAGTTGCTGGGGCAAAAATTCCTGATTTTCTCGATGCCCGTCTTAACTTTACCGCAGACAAGGTTATCTATGACAACCTAGAATTAAAAGATACCAGAGGTTCTGTTGTTATTAAAAACGAAACGGCAAGTTTAGAAAATGTAACCTCAAAAATACTGGGTGGTGATATTGCTTTTGGCGGAAATGTGAATACCCAAAATAGCACACCAACCTTTGCGATGGACCTTGATTTGAGCAAAGTAAACCTCGCTCAATCGTTTAAAGAATTGAAACTTTTAGAATTTCTAGCACCAATTATGCAAAACCTAGATGGCATTTTAAGCACCAACTTAAAGCTTAGCGGTAATCTTACCCAAGAAATGACGCCAGACTTAAAGTCTCTAAGTGGTAATGCCATCGCTCAAATACTTACGGCTGAGTTTAGTGGAGAAAAGTCTCCGCTGCTTTCAAAACTCGATGAAAAACTTAACTTTATAGACCTCGACGATATAGGCTTAAGAGATGTCACCACCGCCTTATCCTTTAAAGATGGAGGTATACAAGTCGCGCCTTTTAACTTTGATGTAAAAGGAATACAAGTAACAGCATCTGGGAGTCACAAGTTTGACAAAACGATGGACTACAGTTTAAGTCTTGATGTTCCTGCTCGTTACATGGGAAATCAAGTAGGTGGCTTACTAGCTAAACTTAACGCTGCAGATGCAGAAACAATGACTGTAGCATTGCCGGTTACTTTAAAAGGTTCCTTCTCAAATCCAGAAATAGGGATTAACACGAATGCAGCAATATCTCAATTAACGCAGCAGATTATTGCAGCGCAAAAAGACCAGATTAAAGATGGAGGGCTTTCTGCTATAAAAGACCTATTAACTGGAGGGAAAAATACCCCACAAGATTCGACCTCAACTGGAAATTCTATTCCTAGCATCCCGACGACGATTCCTACTTCTGAAGAAGAAGTAAAAGAAGAGATTAAAGATGTCATAAAAAATGGATTAGGGAATCTTTTTGGGAAAAAGAAAAAAGATAGTACAGGGAATTAGATTTTTAGACCACTTTGTTGAAAGAAGAAAGAACTTATGTAAAACACTAATAAACTCTAAATGTCACCTTGAGCCTGTCGAAAGGTTTTTGATTATCTTAATTAACAACTTCGACAGGCTCAGTTTGACAATTTGATTACAACTTAATAATCTTCTCCACTTTTTTTAACCCATTTGCAGCCTCAAGTTCTAAAAAATAAACCCCAGATGTAAAGCTTGCTATATCAAGCGTATATGTATCAAAACTCATTGCACTTTTAATTAAAACACTTTTACCAGTTACATCATATATAGTTACAGAAAGGTTTTCTAATAATTGACCACTCGTGATCGTAACAACATCTTGTGTTGGATTAGGATAAAAAACAACATTACTCAACTCATTTTGCAAAACACCCAATAACGCACTGGTATAGACCCCTTGATCACCTTCTACATTAGTAACTGTGAGAGTAACTATATCTCCTTCTTGCTCTAAGGTTTAGTTAAATGGGTTCTTCGCAGTACCATCATTTCCTTCTGTCCTATAAATAGAATAATGTTGATCCAAGAACTCAAGAACGGCTTGATTCCCGCAAGTTCCTATAAGTGCTACTTCTGCATTATTTAACTCGAAAAAATTATTTGGTAAATATTCTATAGAACCTCCTAATGCTTCTTCACAATTTGGGTGTACCACTTCTATTAAATCTGTAGTAAAATAAAGTTCTCCTACTACACTCTCAAATGGCGGGAAAACATCATTATCATCAATAATCACTTTCTGTAAATACCAATCATTTTCAAAAAGTTGAGGGTCTTGGGCTATCCCTTGATAAAGACCAACAAATAAGAATATTAATATTATATGTAAATTTTTCACGAATTCTAATTTATTGTTATTTGAAACACTCGTAGTAGTATTAACCAACATTACATATGCAGAGGTTGCCCCATCGGTGATATAATTTACAGTTAGATTTGACACTACGGGATTAGGCAATAGCTAATTGCACCACAAACCCTTCGCTCCCTCTCACATTAAAAACAGTATCATCTTCAAAAATGAGGTATTGTCCTTTTATGCCTTTAAGCACTCCACTAAATTGGGGTGTTTTTTTTAGGTTCAAGCTTTTTAATTTTTTTGGATATTTCAGCACAGGAAATTCTAGGTTGGTTTCAGCATTGTTTTCTAGATAATAAGGCATTGCTTCTACTGGAATAAAAGCTTTTAGTTTATCGCGCCACTCGACTAGATTTTCATCCTGTATTTCATTTTTAAGCATCGTGCGCCAGTTGGTTTTATCACCTACGTGCTCTTTTAATGCCACCTCAGCAATCCCTGCAAGATACCGATTGGGCACTTCTAGAATCTCTATAGCTTCGTGTGCTCCTTGGTCTATCCATCGAGTAGGTACTTGTGTCTTACGTGTTACACCTACTTTTACATTACTACTATTAGCAAGATATACTATATGCGGTTTTAGTTGCACTTTCTCTTCATAGGCTAAATCGCGGTCTTCTATACCTAAATGTGCTTGGCTTAGTTCTGGTCTCATTATCCAGTCTGCTGCTTGTGGGATATCAAAAAAGCATTGACGGCAAAAACCTTGGCGATAAATCTCTTTATTCAAGCTACAATTTAAGCACTCATATCCCACAAAATGAATAGACAAGTGTTTGTCTAGCAATTGATTTACATGCAAGAAGTCATTTTCAAATACCAGGTAGTACTGGATAGGACTTCCATTTTCGGTTTTCATTTTAGTAAGAACACCTTTATAATGCATAAAATTTGTATTTTTAAACCTTAAAGATACTTTAAAAAATGCCAATCCCTTTAGTCAATTCTGTTGCGTCTTGGTTTCTCAAAAAGCGATTTCACCAGATAGAATTATTTCTAAAATACCCTAACGAAGTTCAGGGAGAACTACTCACGTCCTTACTGCAATGCGCTAGTACTACGGAAATAGGAAAAAAATATGACTTTGGCAGTATTCATACCTATCGTGAATTTGCAGATCGCATACCCGTCACTACCTATGAAGAAATACAGAGTGACATCGAGCGAAGCCGTCGTGGCGAAGGCAACATATTATGGCCAACTCCTATAAAATGGTTTGCAAAATCTAGCGGAACTACAAATGCAAAGAGCAAATTTATTCCAGTCTCCACAGAATCTTTAGAGCAATGCCATTATGCAGCAAGTAAAGACTTGTTATGTATGTATCTCAATAACAATGCAAACTCACAATTATTTTTAGGAAAGAGTTTACGATTAGGTGGCAGCAAAGAATTATACCGAGAAAATGGCACCAGCTATGGTGATTTATCTGCTATTTTAATAGACAATATGCCTTTTTGGGCAGAATATAGCAGCACACCTAGTAATGAAATATCATTAATGGGTGATTGGGAAGTCAAGATGCAGGCCATTGTGAATGAGACGATTCAAGAAAATGTAACTAGCCTTGCGGGCGTGCCGTCATGGATGCTAGTTTTATTAAACAATGTTATAGAAACTACCGGAAAAGGCAACCTGTTTGATGTCTGGCCTAATCTTGAAGTTTATTTTCATGGGGGTGTGAGTTTCGATCCTTATCTAGAGCAATATAATAAGATACTGCCTAAAAATGATTTTAGATATTACGAAATTTATAATGCCAGTGAAGGATTCTTCGCATTGCAAGACAGAAACGCAAACAAAGAACTCTTATTAATGCTAGACTACGGGATTTTCTATGAGTTTATCCCAATGAACACCTATGGGAGTCCGCAACAAAAAGTAATCCCTTTGAGCGAAGTGGAAGTTGGCGCAAACTACGCTATTGTCATTACGACTAATGCCGGCTTATGGCGCTATAAGGTGGGTGACACGGTACGATTCACCTCTGTGAATCCCTATCATATAAAAGTAACTGGAAGAACAAAGCATCATATTAACGTGTTTGGGGAAGAACTGATCATTGAAAATGCAGAAGCGGCCTTACGTAAAGCAACCCACGCTACTGGATGCGAAATTGTAGATTACACTGCGGCCCCCATTTTTATGGAGGGTAAAGAAAAAGGTGCACACGAATGGATGATTGAGTTTAAAAGACCTCCAAGAGATTTTGCTGCATTTTCTGCAATGCTAGACAAAGCGTTGCAAGAAGTAAATAGTGACTATGAGGCAAAGCGTTTTAACAATACAACACTAAACGCTCCTAAAGTGCATAGCGCCCGTGAAAAACTGTTTTATGATTGGCTCAAAGAAAAAGATAAACTAGGGGGCCAGCACAAAGTACCTAGATTATCAAATACCAGAGATTATCTCGAAGAGCTTATCATTCTAAACAAGACATTTTAATCGCTCATTTCACTACTGTATTTGACTTAAAAAATAAACTCCAAAACCCAAATCCCGTTTAAAAACACAATTATAGTGCTTAAAAACAGGTTCAAATACACTGCTTTTACAGGATATACTTGTAATTAGAGCGAATCGTGCATTTCAACGATAATCCCCTTCATACATCTAAAAATATTGGTAGTCCTTTTCTTACTCCATAAATTTGTAGTGTAGAAAGCAACAATATCGTGTAATGAAAAAACTAATATTCATACTAGCAGCAGTTATCTTCACAGGAGCATTTTCGGCTTGTGGGACAACTCAAAATTTTCAGAAGAGTGATTCTGAAATAGCTGGCTACACGCTAAAAAACAAGAAAGAATTAATGGAACAAAAAATTCTTAATAAGAAATCTAAAACTCTTTTAGCTACACCGTAAGTAAAATACATACATTTATACCCAACCCTTTAAGCAATTAAAGGGTTTTTTTATGTTTTCATTCTACTTTTACAAGAATATGGTCATCCTGACATAGTTTTATCAATAATTTACGTGAGCTTTTTTGCCTTAAGATACTCAAAGTAATGGCACGTGTTCCTTCTTCGGAAAATATAAGATCTTTATTTATGGTGCTGAGTGTTACATATTTTGGAAAGTCGTATTGCCAGTAGCTATTTTCCATACACTTTGAAATTTGATTAAATTCAATATTTAGTGGGTCCTCAAAAACCCCGTAGCCACTTGCCGAAAGTTTTCGGTTTGTGATAGTATTCACATGATCTTTGCAGCGTAGTGTGATGTATATCTTTTTACCATCGTTATGGCTCAAATGTGGTAAGAGCGGGAATCAATCAATAAACGCGAAATTCGCATCAAGATGCACGAGCTGGACGACGAGATATTTCCGCTGAAAATCTAATACTACTTCTTCTAAGAGAGCACTTAACTCTATGTTACGTAGTTTTATTCATAAGTTTATAAAAGAAATAATGCGCCTGGATGGCCTCATTCGCTATGACGGGCTCTCGTCTATAAATTGAAGCTAAGGGAGGTACAATCACACATGTTGCTAACAAATAGAGCACAGTCAAATAAACCATTCTTTTTAAGTGGTGTTTAGAAACCGTGCGTTTTATTAGTACAAGCACTAACAAATATATAAGTCCTCCTATTTGTTTGACCACTGTTAGCATAAGTGCAATGCCTATGTGGGCTGTAAATTTTAGGAGTTTATAAAGCAAAAAAGTGACTTAAATAAAAACGCTCCCGTCAGATAAAAAGTATCAAAGGGAGCGTTTGGTAATTATATGCGCACTATTTAAGAAACTGCTTTCAGTTTTTTAATAGTGGACTTGTTTAGCTTTTCTTTTACGTACTCTACATTCACTGAAAGGAACGTTGTGTCTGTTCCTGGAAGCTCATACATCGCATCTGTAAGCACCGCTTCACAAAGTGAACGTAATCCTCTTGCCCCGAGCTTATACTCAATAGCTTGCCCTACAATGAAATCTAATGCTTCTTCTGTAAGCACTAACTCTATGTCGTCCATCTCAAACAGTTTTTTATACTGCTTTATGATGGCGTTTTTAGGTTCAGTAAGAATAGCTCTTAATGTTGCCTTATCTAAAGGGTTCATATACGTCAGCACTGGAAGACGACCAATGATCTCTGGGATCAACCCAAAATCTTTCAAATCTCTAGGAATGATATACTTCAGCATATGATCTTTATCCAAAAACTCTTCTTTCTGCGTTGCGCTAAATCCTACAGCTTGCAAATTCAATCTTTTTGAGATATGTCTATTAATCCCGTCAAAAGCACCACCTGCAATAAATAGAATATTTTCAGTATTAACTTCAATAAATTTCTGGTCAGGATGTTTACGACCTCCTTTAGGCGGCACATTCACAACAGTTCCTTCTAGCAATTTTAATAAAGCTTGCTGTACCCCTTCTCCACTTACATCTCTCGTGATGGATGGGTTATCGCTTTTTCTAGCAATTTTATCGATTTCATCTATAAAGACAATTCCGTTTTGTGCTTTTTCTAAGTCATAATCTGCCGCTTGTAAGAGACGTGTTAGAATGCTCTCCACATCTTCTCCTACATAACCAGCCTCTGTCAACACAGTTGCATCAACAATCGCTAAAGGAACATTGAGCATTCTAGCAATCGTTTTTGCTACCAAGGTTTTACCTGTTCCAGTCTGTCCCACCATAATGATGTTACTTTTCTGAATTTCAATATCGTCATCTGTTTTAGGCTGCAACAATCGCTTATAGTGATTGTAAACAGCCACAGATAAGACTCTTTTAGTATGCTCCTGCCCAATAACATAATCATCCAAAAACTCTTTAATCGTTTTTGGCTTTTTAAGCATCAGCTCTTTTGTAACGACATCTCCTTTCTTATGTACTTCTTCTTCTTCTACAATACCGTGCGCCTGCTCAATACAGCGATCACAGATGTGTGCATCTAGACCCGCAATAAGCAGATTTGTCTCTGGTTTTTTTCTACCACAAAACGAACATTCTAATATTTCCTTTGCCATGATCCCTCTTTTGTCATTCCCTTAAAATAGGAAATTCTTTATTTTATTCGTACTATTCAAGCCGCTCAGAAACACAACGTCTCTGTGTACGATTACTTTTTACCTCTGACTAATATCTCATCAATCATACCATATTCGAGCGCTTTATCTGCCTTCATCCAGTAATCACGATCACTGTCTTCATATACCTTGTCATATTCTTGACCAGTGTGATTTGAAATGATTTCGTACAATTCTTTTTTAAGTGTTACGATCTCTTTTGCCGTAATCTCAATATCACTCGCTTGCCCTTGAGCGCCTCCCATTGGTTGGTGAATCATAACTCGTGAGTGAGTCAATCCAGAGCGCTTCCCTTTTTCACCTGCACATAATAATACGGCTCCCATAGAGGCCGCCATACCTGTGCAGATCGTAGCTACATCCGGTGTTATAAACTGCATCGTATCATAAATACCAAGTCCCGCGTATACACTTCCTCCTGGAGAATTAATGTAAATCTGAATATCTCTAGCAGCATCTACACTGGCTAAAAACAAGAGCTGTGCTTGTACAATATTTGCAACTTGGTCATTGATACCTGTTCCTAAAAATATAATACGATCCATCATTAATCGAGAGAACACATCCATCGAAACTGCATTCATCTGGCGTTCTTCTATAATGTTTGGAGTAAGCCCAACTGGGTACATACTTGTCAAGATACTATCATAGTAAGTACTGCTAACTCCTTGATCCTTAATTGCAAAGTTTTTAAATTCTTTTCCGTAGTCCATAAAATTTTATCCCTTTTCTCTTATAATTAATAAGGCGTTATATGCTTCCATATAACGCCTTAAAGATACCCATTTTTTAATGGGTTATGCGTAGGCTTCTTTTATAAATGTATCGTAAGAAACCTCTTTTGTTTTTAGCTTAGCATTCTCCTTAAAGTAAGTAAGTAGTTTATCTGTACCTAATTGCTCGCTCATGCGCTTCACTTCTTCTTGATTGCTCATTATTCTTGCAGCAATATTGTCAAGTTCTTCATCAGCGGGATCGCTTTGTCCAAACTGCAACATCTGCTGCTTAATCATCGCTTTGCTATAGTCTTTAAGTTCTTCAAAAGAGACTTGTAGATTGTTCTCTGCCCTAAGCTTTCCCTCTATCAATTGGTAACGAAGCCCTTTCTCGCTGCGCTCGTATTCTGCCTTCGCTTCTTCTTCTGTCATTACTTTCTCTCCAGAAACTTGAATCCATTTCTGTAGAAATGCTGCCGGAAGGTCAAACTTTGTATTTTCAATAAGTGAATCTACTACATCGTTTAATAACTTTTGGTCGCTCTGCTGCATAAACTGTCCTTCTGCATCCTGCTTGATTTTCTCCTTCAATTCTTTCTCTGAAGTAACAACACCCTCACCAAAAAGCTTATCAAACAATTCTTTGTTTAAATCTGCCATCTCGCGCGTGTTAATTTCTTCTACAGTAAACACTACCTCGACATTAAGACCTTTAGCAGCGTCTGGCTCAACACCTAAATGACGCTGGTTGTCCTGATCCTCAGCAAATAATCCTTTTGTTTTAAGTGTTACTATATCACCCACTTTAGCACCAATAAGTGCCTTTGTTTGTGTTTTACCTTTTAAGGCATCTACTTCAATTGTAGATTTTTTATCGATTCCAGCTTCTTCATTTTTGAAAGTTCCAGTAATCTCGTGACCCTTGGCAACGACGGCCTTATTCGTCAATTTTCCGTATTGCTTACGAATCGTCTTTACCTGGTTGTTTAGCATCTTTGCATCTGCTACTACCTTGTATTGCGTCACTGCTTTTTTAGTAACATCTATCTTAAATACTGGCGATAGCCCTAAGTCAAACTCAAAAGTAAAATCTTCACCTTCCCAGTCTATTTCGTTATCATTTTTAGGAAGTGGATTCCCTAAAACGTTTAGTTTTTCTTCGGCAAGGTATTTATGTAAATTTTCTTGAAGCACTTTGTTCACCTCTTCTAGCAACACGGCTTTACCATATTGTTTTTTGACCATTCCCATTGGGATATGTCCTTTTCTAAAACCAGGAATCGAAGCTGTTTTACGGTAGTTATTTAAGATGCCCTGCACTTTATCAGTATAGTCTTCTTTCTTTACCTCAACTGTTAATACAGCGTTTAGACTGTCTATTTCTTTCTTAGTAATATTCATTTTTTTCATCTAAATTTCGGACTGCAAAAATAGCGATTTTTATCGCACGTACAATACGTTTAGCCACTGTAATTTAAGCTGTTAATTTAATTCAAAAATAAAATAATTGTAAATCTGCCCCATAGATTGCCACGCGTGTTCTAAAGAAGAACTAAGATAACATAACACCTAATCGCAATAGTTTTGATTCTATAAAGAGGATAACAATCTATTAAATAGCACCATATATCAAAAACCAAGGCCAGTGTTAAGCGTTAAAAACCCAAACAGCTTTCTTTGGATACGCTAAGTTTCTGAACTTTTTGATTACTTCTCCTTATCAAATATTGAAAAGAGAATAGACTGCACAAACGAAAGGAGCAAACTAAATATAAGTGCCCACCAGAATCCATCTACTGCAAAATCTCCTATTAAATAGTCTGCTAGTAAGATAATAACTGCATTGATCACTAGTAGAAATAACCCAAGTGTAAGAATAGTAATTGGGATGGTTAGAATCACTAAAACAGGCTTTACGATAAAACAAAGTAACGCAAGGACCACAGCTACGACAATAGCTGAAACATAGCCATCTACAGCTACTCCCGGAAGTAGTTTTGCTAACAGCACTACAGCAAGAGCAGTTAACAATACTCTAATGATAGTTTTCATACTTTTAATATTTCAGAAGTATAAAGATAAAAAAAGAGCCGTTCTCTTTGCAGAAAACGGCTCTTAATAAATTATTAAACTTTTTTACTAGTTATTTGCTAGCGTCACTGTTGCATAATTTCCTACATCTACTGTAGGTATCGTAGCACCATATTGCGCATTAATTGCTGCAATAATTACGTTTGCTGTATATGCATATCCTCTAGGCGATGGATGAACACCATCAAGAGAGAATGAACCACCCGTTACAAACTGCGACGTTAAAACACCACCGTTAAATGCAACTCCTGTCGCAGCAACTTCTGCTAAAGAAGCTTTTACATCTGCAAAAGCAAGGTCATTAGCCGCGGCTAAACCTTCAATAACAGTATTGTATGCTGCAGCAGCATTAGCAACTAATAGTTGTTCTGAGTCTGTTAATACAAATTGGTCTTCCATAGGGTATGTAACACCGTTTACAGAAAGCTGTCCGGCTGCCGATTCTGGTAAACCAAGACCAACTAAAGTAGCAAATCTGTCTGTGTTAACTTGACCAATTACACCACTACTAGTTAATACTAATAAATCTGCCGCTGTAGCTTGTCTAGCTTGTCCGTATTGCAAACCATATATAGTCGCCGTTGCTGCGTCTAAACCACCACCAATTAAAACAGCGGTAAGGTTTTCAGAGATATTTGCTAAGTCTTCATCAAAAATAACCACTGGACTTGCAGCTGTTTCAGAAAATACGATAGCACGTTCTGGAACACCTAACACTCCAAAAGCTTGGTTTAACAAACCAAAAGTTTGATTTAGTGCTGGTATTTGTGGTCCAAAGTTAGGGTCTAATGGGCTCAATGGTGCAAATGGCACTGTAGTAAAGTAAGGAATAGATGTAACATCTGCGATGTTAATTAAAACCCCTTTAGCACCACCACTAGTTAAAGCAGCAACTTGTGCGCTATATACAGAAGCAAATACATTTGGGTCTGTAATATCATTAGGTCCATACGTAGAAGGATCTAAGTTACCTAGTTGATCTACTCCAGAACCTCCAGAAGTTGCAAAAGATAAAATATCGTTATTCCCTATCCATAAAGAAAAGAAGGTAGGACTTAAAGATACCGCATCTGCTAACACTGTAGTCGTTGGAGACGTTGCAAAACGTGCAAAGTATGGGTTAGCTGCACCAGAAGGTACACCAGCGGCATTACCATATCCAGGTGCTACTAAATGAAAACTTTTTGCTCCAGGAACTCCCATGTTATTAAAAGGTCCCGTTGCGCTTGTAGCAACATCTGTAGTAGGTGTTCCTTCTAATCGCACAGGTCCAGGATTTCCTTCTGCATCAAAAGATAATACAAATCTGTTTTGTGCAATTTGGGTTCCACCTAACAATAAACCACCAAGATTATCATCAACTAAAGGTTGTGTAAATTCACCACCTTCAACAAATGCAAATTGGCTAGCCATAATATTAGGATAAGAATTTTCTTGTCCTGTGATATATAAAGCTCCATCTGCATATCCAGCCGTTAGAGAATTTCCAACTGCTACATAGTTGCTAAAATCTGCAGTTCCAGACTCATAGAATCCAGCATCTTCCACAGAACTTTCAAATTCTGGGTCACAGCTAATAAACCCTAAGGCTACTACTGCTGCTGTTATTTTTATATAATTTTTCATCTTGAAAATAGTGTTTTAAATTAAAGTTTGTAAGTCACACCTAATCCTGGTACGAATGCATTTGTTTTATATGTTCCTGCAAAAGGAGCAGCAACGCCACTCTCAAAATAGTAATCATAAGAGGCATCAACCTCTATAGAATGAACATATAAAAAAGAAGCATCAATATCTAAGCGTTCGTTCACTTTAAAAGAGAGTCCTGCCGTATAGTTGTTAGAATCATTACGTGGTGTTTCTGGTGCAAAGTATCCAGCCTGCACCGGAGACTGATCATAATAATATCCACCTCTTAAGGTAAACTTATCTGATGCTTCGTATTGTAAACCAAAACGCGCGTTTATTGAATTCTTGTAGTTACGAGCATTAAAAGAATCTGGAATCGCAGGATTTTCAAAATCAATATCTAAAGACTCATATACTCCCCAGAATGTTGTGTTTAAATCAAAAGCAAATAACCATTTGTCACAAAACTCATAAGAAAGTCCTACCGTCATCTCTGCTGGTAATGGTAATTCTGCAGATGCATTTGTATCTGCAAAAGGAGTCCCTGGTGAATTAGGAATATTATCAAACGTCGCTGTAGCTTCATCAGCTTCAAGGCGAATTAGTGAACGGTACGTTGCACCTAATCTAAATTTCTCAGAAACATTAAACATAGCACTAACAGTCCATCCTGTATTAGAAACGCCAGAAGCATCGATAGTAACCTCAGAACGGTTTCCTTCAAGATCTGCTAAAGAACGTGAAAGATTTCTATTAAAGTTAACGCTACCCGTTACATAGATAAAACCACCACTTACACTAAGAAATTCATTGATTTTAAAAGCAGCAGAACCTTGTACGTAAATCGCAGCAAGATCAATATTATTTATCAAGTGCGAACCAGCCCAGTCATCTTCATAAGTTACCCCACTACCGTATGGAGTGTAAACCCCTAATCCTAGTGATAGCCAATCCGTAGCCTGGTAAGAAACATATGCATAAAATGGGGTACCAACACCACTATCTGTTCTCTCAGTGGCTCCAGTCATTTCATTTTGAAACGCAATATTAGAAAGTACACCAAAACCTCCAACAGAGATATTTAGTTTATTCTCAAGATACACTAATCCAGCTGGGTTGTGAAACATAAGTTCTGCACTGTTTACAACAGCAACACCTGTATGTCCCATGGCAAGCGACTTGTTCCCTTGTAGACTTACTCTATATCCACCGGCATACATCACTGCAGAGGCAAGTGCAAATACGGCAAGAAATAATAATTTCTTCATAATAAAATAGTTTGATTAAAAAATTTGTTATTAATAATTTTCATAGTATTTAAGTATACAATAAAATGAACCTAGCAATATTATAAAAAATTAATCACAATATCATAAAAAATTATAGGATTCTCAGCGTGTAGCCAATGGCCGGCATTCTTAACAGTCGCTATTTTTGCCTTCGGGAATTGTCTTTGTATTCCCATTTCGTCTAGAGGTTCGATATAACCCGATAGTTCTCCTCGCACAAACAGACTTTCTCCTTTAAACACAGCATCTTTTACTAATGCTTTCCCCACTTCCGAAATTTTCTCCGTCAAGACACCAAAATTTATTCTTAAACCCAGCCTTCCTTTAGTTTCCCAATAGAGGTTTTTCAGTAAAAACTGTCGCGTTCCAATGTCCTTAATATAGCCACCTAAAATAGCATCTGCTTCCCCACGGGTTTTCAGAACGTTAAAGTCTAGTGAACCTAGGGCTTTTAAGATATCTTGATGGTGTGATGGATATGCTTTTGGGCCTATGTCTGCGATGACTAATTTATGAAGCATCTCTGGAAACGCAACCGCAAAAGCCATGGCGGTTTTTCCACCCATAGAATGACCTAATAGGTCAATAGATTCTAATTTAAAATGATCACAGTACGCTTTTAAGTCAGCCACCATTATTTCATAACTCCAATCGTCACTATGAAAACTCTTTCCGTGGTTACGTTGGTCTACGAGATGTACTTGAAAACCATCTTCTGCAAACTTATTTCCCAGTGTTTTCCAATTATCACCTGAACCCAAAAAGCCGTGCAATATGACAAGAGGCTTGCCCGTTCCTATTATTTTTGAATGCAATAACATCTACTGTAGTTTTTGTAAATATTGCTTAATCACCGGGGCTAGTCCTTGATAGAGAGCCTCACTAATTAAAGCGTGACCAATACTCACCTCAGCAAGATGAGGCACGTTATTTTTAAAAAAAGCAATATTGTCTAAAGATAAATCGTGACCAGCATTAACTCCTAAACCCAACTCACTTGCTTTTGCTGCACAATCTACGTATGGCTGTATAGACGCAGTATCCCCTTTAGCATATCCTACAGCAAAATCTTCTGTATAAAGTTCTACTCTATCCGTTCCTACTGCAGCTGCTCCCTCAATTATAGATATAACAGGATCTACAAAAATGGAAGTTCGTATCCCATTTCTTTTAAACTCTGTGATAATTTCGGTTAAGAAAGCCCTGTTCTTGATGGTGTCCCAACCAGCATTAGAAGTGAGCACAGCGAAACTATCTGGCACTAATGTCACTTGTGTAGGCTTAATAGAAAGCACCAAATCCATAAATGACTTTATTGGATTGCCTTCAATATTATATTCTGTTTTGACTATATTCTTTAAGTCTCTCGCGTCTTGATACCTAATATGTCTTTCGTCGGGTCTTGGGTGAATCGTGATTCCTTGCGCCCCAAACGATTCAATATCGCTAGCCGCTTTAAGCAAATCTGGCACATTTCCGCCGCGAGCATTACGAAGTGTGGCAAGTTTGTTGATATTTACACTTAACTTTGTCATATCTTTATTAATTAATCTACAAAAATACAAAGCTTGTTTTCGGCTATAGGCTTTATTTAAGTATTTTGCATAAAAATAATTTGTGAACACACATCCCTACATATTAAACGATGTTCTCCCTTTCGCTTCAGAAAAAAGTGTTAAAGAACTGCAGTCTGCTTTTAATCAGCTCACATATACTCACTTTCCTATTACCAAAGATGGTGTTTTTGAAGGCTGCATAAGTAACACAGATGTGCACTGCTTTGAATCAGATAAAAAAATTGAAGACTACTTGTATGCTATAGAACCGTTTTTTGTAAGACTTGACACAAACTGGTTAGATATTCTAGAGGCGTTTGGACAGAATAATACAAATGTGATGCCTGTCCTCGACCAGAAAAATAACTATCAAGGGTATTATGAATTAAGTGATATCATCGGGATTTTCAATAACACTCCGTTTTTAAATGAAGCCGGCGGAATCATTGTGGTTGAAAAAGGGGTACGCGATTATTCTTTTAGTGAAATATGCCAGATTGTAGAATCTAACGACGCAAAAATTTTAGGTGTTTTTATATCGCACCTAGATAGCGATAATATGCAGGCGACTATTAAAATAGGACATCAAGGAATGAATGAGATTGTGCAGGCTTTTAGAAGATACGATTACACTATTATCTCAAGCCACGACGAAGATTTATTACTCGAAAATCTAAAAGAACGATCTAACTATCTAGATAGATATCTTAACATCTAAGCGATGAAAGTAGCGATATACGGTCAGTTTTACCATAAAAACAGTGGGGCACATGTGCTGACCATTATTAAGGCATTTCAGAAAAAAAATAGCATCCTTGTTATTGAAGAAAATTACAAAAAACTGGTCGAAAAAGAACTGGATAAATCGCTTGGCGATCTACCCACTTTTACGTCCATAGATAAATCATACGACCTTTTCATCAGTGTAGGTGGAGACGGGACTATCTTAAAGTCCATCACTTATGTTAGTGACTTAGGTATCCCCATAGCAGGAATCAACACAGGACGTTTAGGATTCTTAGCTACAATTCAAAAAGAGCACATTTCAAAAAGTATTGCAAGAATAATTGATGGTGATTATTCTATTTCTGAACGGAGCTTACTCAGCATAGAAACGACACCGTCTCAAGAAAATATTACAAAGCTTAATTTTGCGCTTAATGAGGTGGCTGTAAATAGAAAGAACACTACCAGTATGATTAAAGTAGATACGCAGGTGAATGGAAAATATCTGACTACCTATTTTTCTGACGGCCTAATCGTTGCCACCCCTACTGGATCTACCGGTTACTCTTTAAGCTGCGGAGGGCCAGTGATAGACCCCTCAACAAGTAACATTGTCTTGACACCTATTGCGCCACATAATTTAAGTGCTCGCCCATTAGTTTTACCAGATGACTGTAAGATCACGCTTTCTGTATCTGGAAGGGAAGATGAGTTTTTGGTTTCTTTAGATTCTCGAATTATCACCCTACAAATAGACACGATACTCCGTATTAAAAAAGCTCCGTTTACTATAAAACTCGTCCAACTTACCGATGAAAGTTTTATCAAGACCCTTCGCGAAAAATTACTTTGGGGTGAAGACAAACGCAACTGAGCAATAAATTCCTCTAAAATTTGTTAATCAACTAGGTAAAACTGGTATCACACCAAAGGTGTTAGACACGGTTTTAATTAGAAGAAGTTTAACCTTTTTGTTTGGAGCCAATAATTTCTGCTTTTGTGAGAGCAAAAGAAAAGGGATAAATTACTTCTTATGTATATTTGCAAATTTTTATAGAAAAATGAAGTATTTAATAGCAAGCATATTTATAGTATTAATTGCATTTAGCACGCTAGGTCAAACCTATGAAATAGGCGGCTACTTGGGTGGCGCTAATTTTATTGGCGATGTAGGTAAAAGTAATTATGTTTCACCCAACACCCTAGCCATTGGCGGAATAGCAAAATGGAACCGAAGCCCAAGACATTCGTTTAGAGCTTCTGTGATTGTGACCAAACTCGTAGGTGACGATTCAAATTCTCACGAATCAAGAAGACAACAGCGCGGATATACTTTTGAGAACAACTTGACAGAGCTATCTGCTGGTATTGAGTACACCTTCTGGGATTTTAATAACTATAATGGCAATCGCGCCAGCACCCCTTATTTATATACTGGGTTCACATATTTATTATACGACGCATTAGAATTGCGCCCAGCTACTGGCACCATTTTAAAATATGATACAACAGGAGCTATTGCCATCCCTATGGTTATAGGTTTTAAATCTAGTGTTAGCACAGATGCTGTTTTTGCTTTTGAAATAGGCGCACGCTATACCTTCAGTGATTCTTTAGATGGTAGTGTTTCCCCCAATAACGATTTTCAAGAAAGGCAATTTGGTGATACTAATAACAATGACTGGTATGTCTTTACTGGTATCACATTTACCTTTACCTTTGGTCGACAACCTTGTTACTGTAATTTTTAATGGATTTACAATCTCAGATAGAGGACAAAAAGCTTCCACAGCATATTGCTATTATTATGGATGGCAACGGTCGATGGGCAAAAAAACACGGCTACTTGCGCGCCATAGGACATAAAAAAGGCTCGAAGGCAGTTCGTGAAATCGTTGAAGCCTGCGCAAAAATAAATATCCCTTTTCTCACGCTCTATGCCTTCTCTACAGAAAATTGGAACCGACCAAAGTTAGAAGTTGAAACGCTGATGAAACTTTTAGTGTCTTCTCTTAAGAAGGAGATCAAAACTTTGCAGGATAATGATATTAAATTGAATGCCATTGGCAATCTAGAATCATTACCTAAAAAAGCACAAAAAGAACTCCTTGATGTAATAAGTAAGACCAAGCAAAATAAGAGGATGACCCTTACATTAGCATTGAGTTACGGAGCGCGTGAAGAAATCACAAAAACTATTCGTGAGATTAGTCTTAAAGTGAAAAATAACCTAATTTCGCCGCTTGATATTGATGAGCGTTTAGTAAACGAGCATCTGTATACCAATAACTTGCCAGATGTAGATTTATTAATACGTACGAGCGGAGAGCAACGAATTAGTAATTTTTTATTATGGCAAATTGCCTATGCAGAACTATCCTTTACAGATACGTTATGGCCTGATTTTACTAAAAAACATCTTTTTGAGGCAATTTTAAATTATCAAAACAGAGAAAGAAGATTTGGAAAGACAAGCGAACAACTTTAATACAAGAGCAGGATTGCATACTTTTAAGACGTTTTTATATACCGCATTAATTGCACTGTTTTTTTCCCTAAGCACTAACGCTCAGGAAAATGACCTTAACAGCGCCCAACTATACACCCTTAACGAGATTACTGTAACTGGTGCTCAAAACTTTAACGAGCAAACGGTCATTGCATTTGCTGGGCTTAAAAAGGGAGATAAGTTATATATCCCCGGAGAAAAGCTAAGTCAAGTAACTAAAAAGCTATGGGAGCAAAACCTATTTAGTGACATCGCTTTTTATGTGACTAATATCGACGGAAATGAGATAGACTTGGAGCTTTACATCGTTGAATTACCAAAACTTAATATCGTCACTTTTGAAGGAGTAAAAAAAGGGAAGGTAAAACAGCTTAAGGAAGATAACGGACTTAAGAAAGGAACGAAAATCACTAAGAACTTAATTACCACCACAAAAAACTACATCACAAACAAGTATAGAAAAGATGGTTTTCTTAACACTACTGTGATTATTAGTACCCGACCAGCCATAGACTCTACTGGCACTGCTATTGGCGAGGACATGAAAGTTCTCATTAATAAAGGAGAACGCGTAAAAGTAAAAAGTATAGTTTTTGAGAATAACGAAGCGCTCTCAAACAAACAATTGCGTGGCGCAATGAAAAACGTGAAGCAGAAAAACCCAATTAACATTTTTAAAAGGAGTAAGTTTTCCGAAGAAGGTTTTAAAGAAGATAAAGAGACTGTAATTGCAAAGTATAAATCAAACGGCTTCAGAGATGCCCGTATTACTAGCGATACGCTTAGTGTTATTGACGAGAAAAATGTGGCGCTTAATCTAGAAGTTGAAGAAGGACGTAAGTATTACTTTGGTGACATTCGTTTCTTAGGAAATAGCGTATATACGGACGCCCAACTACGGCAAGTAATGGGAATCAAAAAAGGAGAAACCTATAACGGTGTGTTGCTACAAGAACGCATCACAGATGATTCTGATCCTGAAGCAAATGATTTAACCAACTTATATCAGAACAACGGATACCTATTTTCTAACATCAATCCGGTAGAAGTTGCGATACGTAACGACACCATCGATTTTGAAATACGTATCAGAGAAGGGAAGGTTGCGTATTTTGATCAAGTGAATATCGTAGGGAATACAAAAACCAATGATCACGTAATCTACAGAGAATTACGCACACGTCCAGGACAAAAATATAGCAAGCGTAATGTAGTGCGAACGATAAGAGAACTTGGCCAGTTAGGTTATTTTGACGCAGAGCAATTATCACCAAATTTCAAAAATGTAGATCCTAATAATGGAACATTGGATATGGAGTATTCAGTAGTCGAAAAAGGATCTAGTCAAATTGAATTACAAGGAGGTTATGGTGGGGGTGGATTCGTTGGTACACTAGGATTGTCATTCAACAATTTCTCGCTTCGGAATATCTTCAACAAGGAGGCTTATAAACCAATCCCTATGGGAGATGGTCAAAAACTATCCTTACGTGCACAAGCAAGTAGTTTTTATTCAACCTATAGTTTATCTTTAGTAGAACCTTGGTTAGGCGGTAAGAAGCCAGTACAATTAAGCACTTCATTCTCGCACACGGTTCAATACTTTTATGATTTTAGATCAAGAGATGTCGATAAAGACAGAAAATTCTTAATTACAGGAGGGTCTGTTGGTATCGCAAAAAGACTAAAATGGCCAGATGATTACTTTACCTTATCACAAGCAGTAAGTTTTCAGCACTACAACTTAAAAAATTATAATACTCCTTTATTCACATTTGGAGACGGCTTTTCAAACAACCTTGCATACACGATAGGCCTAAGCAGAAACAACACAGCAACAAACCCTGTGTATCCAGTTTCGGGATCAGAATTTAGTGTAACAGCAAAGTTGACACCGCCTTTTTCTTTGTTTAGCAAAACAGATTACGGAAATTTAGGCGAGCAACCTGAATTTCAGAATGCAAACGGTGATGCAGATCAAGCAAAAATTGACCAAGAGCGTTTTAAGTGGTTAGAATATTATAAAGTGAAGTTTAAAGGAACCTGGTATACCAACATCGTTGACAAATTAGTACTTCGTAGTCAAGCTGAATTTGGATTCTTAGGGGCTTACAATCAAGATAGAGGAACAGTACCTTTTGAACGTTTCTTTGTAGGTGGAGATGGCCTTGGATCATTTAGTCTAGATGGACGTGAGGTGGTACAACTAAGAGGGTACCCTAATCAATCACTTTCTTCTACTGATGGAAATACGGT